>NZ_CAWUDN010000016.1:0-95584 GCF_963920915.1 Nostoc sp. PCC 9305 | reverse complement strand
TCTAATTCCTTTTGATTTGCGTTCTCTCATATCGCTTTTAGTCTAAACTCCAGTAGTAAGTATTACTCTTAGATTTACTATAAAATCTTTTGTAGTGCTGTTTTTGCTTGTATCAGGCTTGTATCAAATAGTCTTCATTAACTGGGACTCTCATTGTAGTTGCTGGAGTGCGATCGCTATTTTTTAGGTACTTCCTCCTCAAGGTGTGATAAGTTTGTGTTCAACATTTTTGATTTTTATAATGTATTGTTATAGGTAATGCTGCGAATAAGGCATTGGGCATTAAAGATTTGGTGCGTCATTAGTATTAAGTTCAGTAACCGCTTTTCCAGCGTTAATTAAAGATAGTGCAAAAGCAGCATATCCATTCGGACAGGAGATTTTGAGAATAGCTAAATTAATCTGAAAAGCTAAGTTCCATCGAATTTTAAGCGGACGTTGATTGCTACTTTCTTCAGAGAGATAACTTGATTCTGCAATCGCTTTCTCTAAAATATCTTTTGTACCATCTAAATCCTCTAAACCTTCAAATTTTTCAAGCTCTACATCTAAAATATTTGAAACAGTTTGAGTGTCAGCCAGCAACCACGTCTCAAAATTTCTAATCGCTAAACCTCCTGCACTACGATTATTGATTGGTTGCTCGTTGACATCTAAGTGATTGTCACGAATTTTATTCAAAGCACGCTCTAAATCCCGTTGCCTTTGAGATAAATTATCATCTGCATCAACCACAATGAGGATCATGTCTACCTCCTCAGGTTTCCAAGAGATAACTACCTGTGCTAAATATTTTGGATCTAAAACTGAATGTCCAGTTCTTCGTTTAAAACACTTACTTTCGCTGCTTGATGGGTGTCTCTGGACAAAATCACAATCAGGTAATCCAGCGCTTTCAAGCTCTTGCCTAATTAAGGTATGAAGTGCTCCCTCATTATTTCTTTCAATAACCTTTCCACCGTCTTCTGGTTTGATATACGGAATACTTGCTCCAAGTTCTGCCTCTCCTTCAGCAATTAGCCCAATACGAATCGGACGATTCATACCGGATTGCCTCCAAATGTATTCGTAAACCAAAGCTCACCTAACTCTCCATCATAAGCTTCCAGCGCTTTCTGGAAACGCACAGAATCTGTGGGTAAAGTATGGACTTGAGTTTTCCCTTCGTTATCTAGCTCAACGGCACGTACTTGGTGAGGTTCAATATAATTTAGTAGTACAGGAGAATGAGTTGTGATTAACACTTGAACAGGCTTACCAGTAATTCCTTCTGTCGAGATAATTTTTAATAGCTCTATCATTTTGTGCAACAGCCAAGGATGAACTCCATTCTCTATTTCCTCAAAGCAAACGATACTTGGAGTGTTCTCTTGATAAAGTGCGGTTAGAAAAGCTAGGATTCTAAGTGTTCCATCTGAGATGTCATAAGCGGGAATATGATGTTCTGAATATCTATCAATTAATTCCAGTAAAAAGGTTTGATTGTCTCCACGGGGCAATACAATTCTTTCTATATTAGGAACGAGCCGCGTCAAACGATCCTCTAATTCGTCAAAACTTTTACGATTAGCGTGCAAAATATCAACTAGAGCATAGGTAATTCCTTGTCCAGTCCTGCCCATACTGCCAGTTGATGCGGCTTTACTAGACAGATCAACTGGGGCAAAATCATAAATACTAACTTTTCTGAGAGCATTTGCAAGCGGAGAATCTGAGTATTCATTAGAAACCAGAAATTCTCTTAGTTCCCTTGTATAGTTATTTGTTTGACTGCGAGTCTTTTCAATATTTCTTAAACAAACTTTTCGCTGAGGATAATCAAGATGAACTGATAGGTCTAAAAAGTTTTTAGATTTTTCAACATGAATGCTTTCTGTTGTAGTGAGGGTACTGACCTCAAACAAAAAATAATCTAGCTTTCCATGCCAGAATTTAGATTCAATGCTTGGCTGGTTCTTGCTTACAGTCTTTAAAGACTCTGCAAAAAAGTCGATTATATGATTAGTATCTGTATTATCTATAAGTCTTTGAAGAAAATTAGATAATACAGCAAGAGCTTCACAAATATTCGACTTTCCAGAACCATTAGGCCCAATGAATACGGTTAATGGTTCTAAAGCTACTTCAGTATCGAAGAGGCTCTTATAGTGCTGAACTCTTATTTTAGATAACATCTGTTCGATAGTAAGCAGATTTAGATATTGTATAACAGTTCTAAATGCTCGGTAACATCTGAATCCCCTGCTTCCATCCTTTACCCTCAATACACGATTCTATAAACTCAGCCCACAGAATCTTGTCTGCTGAATCTGAGCAGATGTATCCCCATGCTAATTAAGCCAAACTTATCAAATGGGATAAAATGGAAGTTTTGAGAGGTGTAAATGATATGCCTTACTATGCTGAGGCGTTTAGGGCGTTTTTGGGGAGTGTAGAGGGGGTATGTAAACCTTAGCAGATCCAATTCGATGAAGTCATGAACATCCGAATCTGTCACATTTTGGCATGATCGCTCTGGAAACCATAAAAGGACAATTGAGGATTCTTATCAAGCTCTCCTCATTTTGCAAAAATATCACAACAGACATAAAATGCCCATTCTATGTATTTTGTTGTGTGGCAAGCTGGACAGCTTCTATATCAACATTGAGATGTTGAGCAATCTGCTCCACACTCATCCCTGTTTTTAGTAACAGAGGGACGGTAAGTTTCAATATTTCAGTTTTCCGTTCTTCTCGACCCTCGGCTTTCGCTTCCTGATTAACTCTTGTTTGCTCCAAAGTCAATCCCAGCATAGCTTCAACTTCCTCATTCTATGTGGTTGACTGTGCAGCAATCTGGACAGCTTCTATATCAACATTGAGATGTTGAGCAATCTGTTCCATACTCATGCCTGTTTTTAGCAACAGAGGGACGGTAAGTTTCAACATTTCAGCTTCGCGTTCTTCTCGGCCTTCTTCTCGACCCTCTTCTCGACCCTCGGCTTTCGCTTCCTGATAAACCCTTGTTTGCTCCAAAGTCAATCCCAACATAGCTTCAACTTCCTCTCTACTCAAGGTCGAAAACTTATAAACGACGATTGTGGTGATGATGTCTAGTATTTCGTTTTTCGGCAGCATGTCCGTTGACTCTAATTTTACCCGCTCAATCAATTGCTTTGCTTGCTCTGCCATCACTTCATCCGATGCTAGAGTCAACTGCATCAAGTTGATGCCTATTGGCTGCTGATTCGTTGCGCCTAACTCATCTAAATAGATTCGCTGCACTTGGTCGCTGTTGAGAAATATTCGATGAGTTTTTTGATCTCTTGGTTCCAAAGAGCGTGATGAAAAAATTACCACACAGAACCAGTCATCGTACTGAGAACGATTTCGATTCAGGTACATCAGCGACTCGGTAAAGAATCGATGGTAAAGGGCTTCATCTTTTTGGAATTGAACTTCAGCAAAAAAGATCACCCTGGATGTTGCACCCTCTGGAGGTAAAAATACACCATCGATGCGGAAAGCGGTTTCTTTGACTTCAGGTGATTCAAATCGATAGTTTTGCCCTTGCAGAGGAGGATTATCAACCAGTTCAAAGAGTAACCCAGGAAAGCGCTTAAAAATTTGATAGTAAATGGAGTCTCGTTTCACTATTTCATCCTAAAATTCTCTCGTTATGCGTAGGCCTAGCCCGTCGTAGACATCGCAGATTACAACCAATCCCTAAAAATTAATCCTAACTTGGCTGAAGCACACCCTAATTGAGATGTATAATCGCTTGCCAAATCGCAACTTCAACTTTTCGTTCGCTGATTTGGAGTGAGTAGGGTTTATCTTTATTTAAAGAGAGAGAGATTAAATCCTATAAACCATACGAAAAAGTAGCTATGGCAAGCGGTGAAGTATTTGATACCAAAACAAAATCCCTATCTGTGCCAAGGGTAAACCTGCTGACCATGTTTCGGCTGGGTTTATTTCAGATGGGGTTGAGCATGATGTCTATCTTGACTCTGGGAGTACTAAATAGAGTCATGATTCAAGAAATAGCAATTCCGGCGACGCTGGTATCAGTAGTTTTAGCACTGCCTTTATTTGTTGCTCCTTCCCGTATCTGGTTCGGCCAGATTTCCGATGCCAAGCCGTTATGGGGATATCATCGTACAGCTTATGTTTGGGTGGGCGCGGCAATATTTGCGATCGCAGCCTTTTTAGCTATACAAGTAATCTGGCAGCTTAATATAGCTGGAAATAGTGCAGGTACTTGGGTATGGACAACCCAAACAATCGGCTGGACAGCACTTTTGGCTTTAGTTTTCGCTGTCTACGGTCTAGGAATTTGTGCTAGCGGTACTGCTTTTGCTGCTTTGTTGGTGGATATATCTGAAGAAGATAACCGTTCCAAAGTAGTCGGTGTAGTTTGGTCGATGCTAATGGTGGGGATTATTGTTGGGGCGATTATTAGTGCCAAGTTACTACAGCCATTAACATTAGGTGCTTCCATATCAACCTTGCAGCCAGCAATCAACAGATTGTTTTTTATCGTCCCAGCAATTGTATTTGGTTTAGCGATCGCAGCGACATTCGGCGTAGAAAAAAAGTACTCTCAATACTCAACCCGTTCCACACTGCTGAACCGGGAAGACAGCATTACTCTAGGTAATGCTTGGAAAATATTGACAGCTAGCCCACAGACAGGTGTGTTTTTCACCTTTTTATTGGTGATGACTATCAGTTTGTTTATGCAAGACCCAGTTTTGGAACCTTATGCGGGTCAAGTGTTTAAAATGCCCCTAGCGGAAAGTACCAAATTAAATATTTTTTATGGAACGGGTTTGCTGATTGCCTACGGCGTTACGGGCTTTTATATTGTCCCGCGTTTGGGTAAGCGCAGAACCGCACGTTTTGGCTGTATGTTGGTAGCATTCTGTGCAATATTGCTAGGTATATCAGGATTCACAGCTAATGCAGCGGTTCTCAAACTAGGTTTGTTCTTTTTCGGTTTAGCCGCAGGTTTCTTAACTACAGCAGCAATTAGCTTGATGTTGGATCTAACCGCAGCAGAAGCCGCAGGTACGTTTATTGGGGCCTGGGGATTAGCGCAGTCCCTCTCTAGAGGAATCGCGGTGGTAATCGGAGGTACAGTTTTAGATATTGGACGCAAGCTGCTACCAAGCCTAGAACTAGCTTATGGACTGGTATTCGTTCTAGAAGCCGTGGGAATGTTGCTGTCGATTTGGTTTCTAAATCGGGTGAACATCACAGAATTTCAAACAAGTACCAAGCAAGCGATCGCTTCAGTTTTGGAAAGCGATTTAGACTAAACTGTATAGGTCATGGGGCATGGGACAAATGACCAATGACAAATGACAAATGACAAATAACCAATGAATGATTTTTGGACAACAATTCTTGAGTTTGCCCAAACTACCACTACCAGAGTGGGCAAGCAGCTAATGCAAGATTTTGGGAAAGTACAGGCTGACCAAAAAGCTGATGGTAGTTTGGTGACGCAAGCAGATAAATGGGCAGATCAGGAAATTCGGGATGCGATCGCTTCTAATTTCTCTGGTTACGGCATTTTGAGCGAAGAGAGCGATAAATCATTTCCCGGTACTGAGTGGTGCTGGGTAATTGACCCTCTCGATGGTACAACCAACTTCACACGCGGCATTCCCATCTGGACAATATCTCTGGGTTTACTATATCGAGGTACACCTATTTTCGGGTATGTTTACGCACCAACTTTGAATCAAGCTTTTCATGGTTTCTGGGCAGGTTCATCTGGTTTAGCAACACCAACAGGAGCATTTCTCAACCACCACCCCATCCACACTAGTATTGATAGTCCCAGCAATAATCACTTTTTTAACCTCTGTTCCCGTAGCACCGCAGCTATCAAAAACGGCTTTCCTTGCAAAATTCGGATGTTGGGTGTAGCTAGCTATAACTTTTTGACAGTTGCCACTGGGGCTACTCTCGGTGGTATTGAAGCTACACCAAAAGTTTGGGACTTAGCCGGGGCTTGGGTAATTGTCCAGGCTGCTGGTGGCGTTTGGTCATCACTCAAATCAGAGCCGTTTCCATTGTCACCGGGAGAAGATTATAGCGATCGCTCTTTTCCCACCCTTGTGGTTAGTCGTCCCGAATTAATTCCGGTATTTCAACCTTTTCTCGAAGGCGTAAAAATTTAATTTGCAGCTCGTTAAACTGGAAACAGTGATTTTGTCAACTAGCCTAGTGGACAACAGCATAACCGATATTAAACTTAACAAAACCCTAGTTCAACAAAGAATTGAGTATAAATAAAGCTGGTAATAATCCTGATTTAAGTGCAAAACCAGTGTAGTTATTAATTTAAGTAGTGTTGTGACTTTCATTACACTGGTTAATTTAGTATAAAAAATTTTATGTTGTCTAATCTAGATTTAATTCGAGAGTTTGTGCAAAACTCTATTCAGAAAAAAGATATTTTGTTGTCAAATCCTGTTTTGACAGCGCAAACAGTGTATAAAATCAATCAACTGACAGCAAAATCTGAAGGCGTAATTGCCACTGCTCAACTATCTAACACCTTATCTGAATTCTCAATTTCTCCAAAATCAACCCAGTGGGAATTGATAAATCAGGCATTAGCAGAATATAGTTATATCCTCAAAGGAGAAGTAGATAGTCGGGGTTTCTATCAGTATCAATACTGCGAAGTTCCCAAAGGCTATCAAATGAATTGTACTAAATGTGTCATTCTATGGCGAGCCTGGTGGAAATATTGTAAGTATAATTCCAGGGCAGGAATTCCGTTGGAACTTCTGATTAGAACACGAGATTCATGGTATCCAATTAGAGATTTAATAATCAGTGACGGACTTCTCTATATCAAAACCTTGGGGAGTGAGATTGCACTTGGCTCAGACGACTTAGTTACTTGGTTAAGTAAAGTTGATGTAACCAAAATTAAAGACATACCTTCTACAGAGGCATAGGGGTGGGTATGTCGGTACAGATGTATACCCTTATATTTGTAAACATTTTTCCAAGTGATTATGACTACATAATTAGGCAAAGGATGTGAAGAGAAATGAAAGGACTTTGGCTCGAAAACAACCATTTGCAATTACGCACAGATATTCCCGTTCCTGAACCGCCACCAGGAGAAGCCTTAGTACGCGTCTTACGTGCAGGTATCTGTAACACTGACCTGGAACTACTCAGAGGCTACTATCCTTACACTGGTATTTTGGGGCATGAATTTGTCGGCATTGTCGAACAAGGGCCAGAACACTTAGTTAACCAACGCGTAGTTGGAGAAATCAACGCTGTGTGTGGGCATTGTCGGTTTTGTCGTAGTGGACAACCAACTCACTGCGAAAATCGTACAGTTCTGGGTATTGTCAACCGCAACGGAGCCTTTAGTGAATATCTCTGTTTGCCGGTGGAGAACCTGCATTTAGTACCCGATAATGTGCCGACAGAAGTAGCAACATTTACTGAACCTATAGCAGCAGCTTTGGAAATTCAGCAGCAAGTGCCATTGCATCCAAACCATCGGGTGCTAGTGGTTGGAGACGGCAAACTAGGGCAGTTAGTAGCCCAGACACTAGCTCTAAATGGCTGTGAACTCGTAGCTGTGGGGCGTCATCGAGACAAACTGGCTAACTTAGAAGCACGGGGGATAAAAACGAGTCTAGCCGACGCTGTTACAGATGGATATTTCGATATCTCAGTAGAATGCACTGGCAACCCAGAAGGATTTGCGATCGCCCGCCGCGCCTTACGTCCCCGTGGTACTCTTGTACTGAAAAGTACTTATGCTGGCAACCTCAGCCTAGATGCTTCTTCTCTAGTAGTGGATGAAATCACCCTTATCGGCTCCCGTTGTGGCCCCTTTACTCCGGCTCTCCAGCTACTAGCCACAGGAAAAGTTGATGTGCAACCCCTGATTCATGCCACCTATCCTCTTATTGAAGGGCTTGCAGCTTTTGAACACGCTCAGGGTCGGGGTGTTTTAAAGATATTATTGGAGATTAGTTAATAGTCATTTGTCATTTGTCATTTGTCATTTGTCATAGGTTATTCCTCTTGTCTCTCTTATCTCCCTCATCTCTACCAGTCCCCAGTCTCTAATACAGATAAGGATTCGTCTTCGGTTGATAGTCAGAACAATGAATCGCTTCTTCTGTATTGGCAATAGATGGGCGTACAGTACATTTAAGACGGTAATTATCAGTAAAAAATTGGCAACCAGTACAGGGGATTTGATGCATTTGCTTGGCTGTAGTTACACTATCTCGCGCCGCTGCCCAGAGGCTCAAAACAACGAGAATAGTTACAGTCCAAGCACCGATAAAACAAATCGGAATTAACAAAGGTTGAATCCCATGAATGAGGAAAGATATCAGTTTAAACACGTTATGTCCTGATACAAATTAGGAATTAAAAGTATATTACCTCTTAACCGGAGGCAGGACGTCTCCGGTTTTACTCCTAATTCCTGACTTTTCCAGAAGTATAAGTTAAACGCCAGCATGACCCAGGGCTAAACCTGTTACTAGCATTCCCAGAACAAGAAAAGGTTGGGCGCTGGCTTGGTACTTAACATCATTTTTCACGGGGTCACGTAGGAAATACATATCCTGCAAGGTAATTTGCGGGATGATTAACAGTACTAGTATTGCTGCATACAAATTCTCATGGATGCTGACGAGATAAGCTGCAATCAATCCTTGAAAAACATCAATTGTCACTACACAAATCCAAGATGCGGTGGTGATGCCAAACATTACAGGTAGTGAATTTAATCCTAACTGGCGATCGCCTTCTACACTCTTGAAGTCATTGACAATGGCAATACCCAATCCAGCCAAGCTGTAGAACATTGTCAAAATCACAATTGTGGAATTCAGTTCGCCAAATAAAGCGTGTCCTGTAGACCAAGGTAGGGTAATGTAGCTTGCACCCAAAGCGTAGCTGCCTAGCCAGCCGTTTTGCTTGAGTTTCAGGGGAGGCGCAGAATAAATATAAGCGATGAAAGAACCGATAATCGCGATCGCTGTAATTGTGGGGAATTCATGACCAGACCACACATCGAGCACAAATGCCAAACTAATGCCAGCAATCAGTAATACCCAAATCTGAATAATTACTTGAGGTAGGGGAATTGCACCAGAGGGAATCGGGCGATAAGGTTCATTAATGGCATCGATTTCGCGATCGTAGTAATCATTAAGGATTTGGGTGTAACCTGTCATCAATGGCCCAGCCAATAACATACAGGCTGCTACCTTCAAGACATTTTCCAGCGTCCAAGTATAGTTACCAGAAGAAGCCGCACCACAGACTACACCCCAAATTAGGGGAATCCAGGTAATCGGCTTCATTAGCTGTAAACGAATTTTCCAAATCGAAGTTTCCCCAGACGCTGCACCTTTCATCCCCAACATCTGCCTAGTTTTCGCATTGCGATCGGCAGATGCGTTCGCCCTTGGCGTTGGCAGAGCCATCGCTTGCTCATTGGGATTATTTACTACTGAGTCCAATGCCTCAGATGGGTTAGGGTCTGGGGTAATGGGAGTTGATTCTGACATAAAGCGTATTTTTTTTAGAGTGAGGAGTTAGGAGTTAAAAGTTATGAATTATTGTTTTATTCCTAACTCGTCACTCCTAACTCCTAACTAAATTAAAACGAAATTATCAAATAATTATTCTGAAACTTTGCTCCAGCAACGGGTCTGCCACTCAGAGCCGGGGGTAAGGGAATATTGCGCCGCTGATCTCCTGCTTCTACCGTGACTTCTGGCCCATATTGGGTAAGTTTGACCTGCTTTTTGTCAAATCCTGGCAAGAATAAGCGTACTTGACGATTGTGGATGTCTATTTCAATCGGTTTGGGAGCCTGTAAAGCTTGTGCTTCAAAGTTGGGTAGAGCGTCTATCAGTGGTTGCCAATCACCCGTGGGCGAGTTAGGAACGACGCTCACAGGTAGGGGTATAAATTCCTCTGACAGGTTGACATTTGTCCCGTTAGACACAAGCAGAACACCACCAACAGTTAAACCGATTTGTTGAGCGCTACCCCATAAATAACGAGCATTTGCGACCTCAATCGGATCTCCTGTAGTCACTAAGAAAGCAACAAGACGCTTGGGATCTGCCAGAGCGGCTCTACCCTTTTCTAAGAAATTATTGACTTGGTTAGTGGGAGCGGCAAAGTTATCTGCTGTCCAGTTGACATTGAAAAAACTGCTAATCAGAGGTTGAATCAAAGGTGATTCAGTAATCGTCTTCCCCAAGTCGGAGTTGACAAATAATTGCCGGAATCGCCGGACATACCAACTCAGAGACTCTGGCAAACCCAACATTCGCAGCGTTAAAGAGTCGCCCGTGCCATCGTAGACGATCGCATCATATTTGCCACTGGCATCATATTCGCGGATAGCATTCAGTGCCAGGGCGTTGTCCATCCCCGGCAAGACTACCAGTTCTTGACCAAAAACGTCTTTGAAGATGGGTGTGCGGAGATATTGCGCCTCAAGTTTCTTCACTTCGTCCCAGTTGCGTTCTAGTAGAACAGATGCTTGAAACTGGACTACTTGCAAATTGGGAGCGATTTCCTGGGGATCGGCAGCAATGGGAGTGCCCAGCAGGATTTGCAATGTTGGTTCTGCTTGTCCTGCTAGGAGTACGCGCTTGCCTTGACTTGCCAATAATTTGGCGGCGGCGATCGCAATTTTGGTACGAGCGGTGCCGCCTTTGCCCAAAAATGTCAATATTAGAGCCATTAGTTGATTCCTATTTTCACCGCCGATCTTTTCAACTCCAACTTAGCACTCAACAAAGACTCTCAACCTGTGCTTAAAATTTCAGATACCAAGAAAAACTTGGATCTGAGTTCTTTACTACTACACAGGTTTGATTTCATCTTCAAAAAACCAAGTGGAATAATTATCGTCAAACAGCAGCACTACACCGATACCACCACCATCGGTAACTTTGTAGCCTTGGATAATACCCACTTGTCCGAGTTTTTTTACAACTGGGGGAGAAACGCGATCGCGCAAACGATAGACTTTAACCTTTTGTCCGATTTCCATGCCTGATTACAATTCAGATAAACCAAGTCTCAGTGTAGCGGAATCCGTGACTCTGCTCTCATAAATTCAGTGGAGATGAGGAGTGAGGGAGAGAATCGTAACTCCTACCTTCTGACCTAAGAACTTAAAATTAACAACAGGTGCGATCGCAAAGACTTAGTGCTAGTGGAACATTTGCGATCGTTAGAGGTTCATCCAGATAGCTTGAGTTAAGCAACAAAGGTAGTAGTCATGTATCAAACAGATCCACCCCGTCCGCCACAAGAAACAATGCCTACGATGTATGATTTACCCAGTGAATTAGTGGGGGAATCAGGTTTGCCAGATGAATTTCACCGAATTCAGGCAGATTTGCTCAGTGAGACTTGTCAGCCTCTTGCTTATCCATCTGAGGAAATTTTGCTTGCTAGCGACTTAAATCTTTACTACGATCCCCGCCATCCTTTGTGGTACAAGCGTCCTGATTGGTACATGGTTTTAGGATTACCTAGTGCTAGCCAACAGCAAGACCTACGCTTAAGTTACGTTATTTGGCAAGAAGGAATTGATCCATTTTTAGTAGTTGAATTACTTTCACCTGGTACAGAACAAGAAGACTTAGGAAAAACACTGCGGGAAGTAAACCGACCCCCAACGAAGTGGGAAGTATATGAACAGATTTTACGGGTTCCCTACTACGTTATCTACGATCGCTATGAAAACCATTTGCGTGCCTTTAAGCTCAATGGCACTCGTTACGAAGCAATATCTTTACCAGAGAACCGCCTATGGTTAGAAGAGTTAGAGCTAGGATTGGGTCTTTGGCAAGGTAGTTATCAGCAGACAACAGGTTTGTGGTTGCGTTGGTATAATTCTGCGGGTTGGGTGCCGACTCGAAGAGAACAAGCTGAACAGGAACGCCAAAGGGCTGAACAGGAACGCCAAAGGGCTGAACAGGAACGCCAACGGGCTGATCGATTAGCAGAGTATTTGCGATCGCAAGGAATTGATCCAGATAACTTGAGTTAAGCAAAAACTCCCATCCTTAAGAAAGAAGGAGCCTGACAAACAGACGTTATATTTGTAGTAAAAATACACTTGACAAGATTCTATTTATTGTATGATCCACAAGATAATTTGGATACAATTTTCTAGTGATGATAGATTCTAAAAGCACTGAAGAGATTTCCAACAAATAAATTATCCAATCTTATGAGGTGGACATCCTGCCTACCCACATTTAACCAAAGGCGTGTAAGATACGCACATCACAAGAAGTAGTTGGATATTTTTTCTATTTGAAAGTGCCTGAAAAAGGAACTTTCATAAATATAATAGGCTTCAGTGAGAGCAATTAGGTGAGCGGATAGTGAGTAGTAAGCGAGGAAGCAAAAATTGTTGCCGACAATGCGGGGAGTTGTACGTAAGGTAGGGAGATGGAGGCGTATCTTGCCCATAGATGAACAGTTATGGGTAAAGTTCGACTTATTAAGAACTCTAGTACGCCGGGATTTAGAGGCACGTTACAAGGGTTCTATTTTAGGTAACTTGTGGCCTTTGCTAAATCAGCTATCCCAGTTACTGATTTATACTTATGTATTTTCCACTGTGTTGAAAGTGAAGCTGACTACTCTCAAGGGTTTACCAGAAAATGATTTTACCTTTGGTTTGTGGCTATTTGCAGGCTTACTTCCTTGGATTGCTTTTACGGGTGGTCTCACGCAGTCCGCTAATTCGGTACTAGGACAACCAAATTTAGTCAAGAAGGTGGTATTTCCTTTAACTTTATTACCCCTAGTGCCAATTTTGTCAACATTCATTGAGAGTTCCTTTGGTTTAATGGCATTGATTTTTTTCGTGGCGATCAATGCTCATACTTTACATACTAGCTTGGCGCTATTACCCTTGATCTGGTTAACACAGTTATTGCTAACAGCAGGGTTGGGCTATTTAACAGCCGGACTAACTGTATTTTTGCGAGATATCCCGCAGACTTTAGGAGTAATTTTAAATATTTGGTTTTATGCAACACCGCTTGTCTATCCAGTATCAGCAGTTCCAGAGGAATGGCGGAGTTTGGTATTCTGGTTAAATCCAATGGCAGCGATCGCAGAGGTTTATCGTGACATAGTTTTAGTTGGAGAAGTAAAGCACTGGGGTGAATGGGGAGTTGCTTGTGTCATAGCAACAATTATATTTTGTTGTGGTTTTACAGTATACAAGCATTTGCGTCCAGCTTTTGCCGACGTGTTGTAGTCAAGGCTTGATTAGTTAGCCGCTTTTAAAACAAGCAAATGCTAACGTGAACTGTATATGTAGATAGCGATATAATTCAACCACAAGCCAAAATTATAATGAAGTAACTAATTTTTAATTGATAAATTTGTACCGTGTGAAATTCATTATTAGTTTAAGTATGCAGTGTTATGGGTGAGGAGATTGTAATTTCACTGAAGAATATCTCAAAGTGCTACAAGCGTTATGCTCGTCCGGTAGATAGGCTCAAAGAAACTTTACTACCTAGTAAGAGCCACGCTCAAGAATTTTGGGCATTGCGGGATATTAACTTAGAAATTACTAAAGGAGAGAAATTAGGAATTATTGGTCAAAATGGTTCTGGGAAAAGTACATTACTACAAATCATTGCTAGAACCTTGACAGCAACTACAGGAGATGTCTGGATTCACGGCAGAGTTTCAGCTTTACTAGAACTAGGCAGCGGATTTAATCCTGAATTTACTGGAAGACAAAATGTATTTTTCAATGGACAAATTTTAGGGTTAAGTCGTGAAGAAATCGAAGCAAAATACAATGAGATAGTGGAATTTGCTGATATCGGAGATTTTATCGATCAGCCTGTTAAAACTTATTCAAGTGGTATGTTCGTGAGATTAGCATTTGCAGTTGCAGTAAGTGTTGATCCTGACATTCTAATTGTAGATGAAGCACTAGCAGTTGGAGATATTTACTTTCAGCAGAAATGTTTTGAGCGGATTAGAAATCTAACACGTATGGGAACAACACTTTTATTTGTTTCCCATGACTCGTCTGTTGTACATAAAATCTGTAACAGAGCTTTATTTATGGAAGCAGGAAATTTAGTGTTGGATGCTAAACCAAGGCAAGTAATTGATTTATATGAAGCCAAGCTGTTACAAAAAAAAGATATACGATCGGAAACAGTAGAAATTCAAATGGTTCCAGATTCTAATTATGTTACTTCTGAGGAAAATAAAGAATTTTTAGATATAACCTCAGAATCAGTACAAGAAGTGGTTATTAATGCGCCAGAAGTAAGCATAGAATTTGTGAGGTTTTTAGATGAAACAGAACGAGAAATAAAAGTTGTAATTAGTGAGCAGTTATTACAGATTTCCGTAGGAGTTTTATTTTCCCAGTATTTTGAAGATCCCCATATTGGTTTTAAAATACGGGAAAGAACAGGTGAGGTAATTTTTGAAACTAATACTCTATGTATGGGGAAAAAAATAGGTCGAGTAGAAAGTGGTACTTTACTGGAGATTTGCTTTAAGTTTAAAGTGCCTTTGATGGAGGGTGAATATACAATTACATTTGGTGTAGCTGATAGTGCAATTGGGGAAAGTTTATTTCAGAGAACATTAGTTTATGCTCATAATGTCGCCGCATTAAAAGTTCTCAGAAACAAAGACTCAATACTGTGGTCAGGTATAGTAAATCTTTCTCCTTCTATTTCTATTCATAAATATACTTATGTTTGACTCTATAATTAAACAGGCAAAACAGACAGAATATGACTTTAGAAAAACTACTAATCCAGAAGATCCTTTGTTACATCTTTTTGATGAGTGGATTGATTATTACAAACTCAAATCTGCGATCGCTCAGGAATTAAAACCTACTAATATCCTAGAAATAGGAGTACGTTTTGGTTATTCTGCCGCAGCTTTCCTACACGGATACCCTAATACTAAATATACTGGTATTGACTTAGATACCAATGATTTTGGTGGTGTCAAAGGTGCAATTAATTGGGCAAAAGAAATTACTAAGCAGTTTAATACTGAATTTATTATTGCTGATACACAGGTAATGAAACGCTTGCCTGGTAATGTCTACGATCTTATTCATGTGGATGGGCAACAAAATGGAGATGGTTCCTTTCATGATTTGGAACTTGCTATTAAGCAATCCCACTATGTGTTGGTAGATGGATACATGTGGACGCAGCAGAACTTTATGGCAGTTAGTGATTTCTTATTTAGATATGCTGATTTGCTCGATTGGTATGGTGTAATACCAGGTTATGCCGGAGAGTTATTAATAAAAGTTTCTAATAATTATTTAAGTGAGCTTGAAGAACACCACCACAATACTAATTCTAGTCTAGACATTCGTCAAAGTTATACTAGTCACTACTATACTCAAGACTGTAGCGGATTTGATACTTATAAACAAAATCAAGGGAAGAAGTTAGAAGATCCAAGATTGCAATCTGTAGCAGCGATCGCTAGTTTGAAAGCATCAGGACGAGTACTTGACATTGGTTGTGGGCGAGGTGAACTTAGTTATTATTTTGCTCGTCAAGGTTTTGCGGTTACATCTATTGACTATTCACCAAATGCCATTGAACTAGCAAAAAATTGTTTTAATGGAGAAGCTGAGTTAGCAGCCAACGTAGAATTCATCTGCGATCATGTCTGCAATGTACAACTTCCAGATAAGTATGATCTAGCACTAGCTTCTGACGTAATTGAACACTTAGCTTTTGAAGAACTAGATGCGCTTTATCAGCAAGTCGCCCACAGTCTTAAACAAGACGGATTATTTGTTGTGCATACTTTTCCAAATCTTTGGTATTACAAATATGAATATCCACGTAAAAGGAAAATTGCTGCTTCTGTTGGTGCCTACCTACCACCACAGCCCCGCTCAAGATATGAGCTACTAATGCATATTAATGAACAATCGCCAAGGATTTTGAAAAAGCAATTAAGCAAACACTTTAACCATGTATGTTTATGGTTTGGTGATACCCAAAATCCAGGTGGAAGTTTAGTAAAAAAGTTTTCTACAAGAGAAATAGGTGCAGCGACTAGTCTATTTGTAGTTGCTTCGCATCGACCCATAAATCGGGAACATCTGAAGAGTAGTTTACAAATGTTCCCTATCCCACCCATCTCTGCTGGAAAAATCAAGATATTTGTGAAAGATCATCCAAAAGTAGTAAATGTAGATAGTGAATTTGAAATTAAATTAGAAATTGAAAACTCTAGCAAATTTACTCTTAATAGTTATGGTTCTCATCCAGTTCACATTTCGTATCATTGGATGAATGAACAATCTACCGATTACATTGTTTTTGAGGGACAACGAACAAAGATATTTCCCCACTTAAATAGCTCTGAAGATATAGTGTTGAAACACTTATTCAATAAAGTACCTAAAGAAACGTATAAAATTAAACTTAGATCGCTAGCACAAAAAGGTAACTATATCCTGAGAGTTACATTGGTACAGGAAGGTGTACGCTGGTTTGATGTAGCGCCAACTTATTTAATGAAGGACATTGAAATCAGGGTTATATAAGCATTAATTAAATACCATATCTAATCTAGAAATTAAAATCATATCAAGAAATAATTGAGGTTAAGTAATAAATAAATGATTGAATCCAATTATCCTGAAACTAATATTGATGAATTAATACATAAAGATGTTGAGCATGTTAGCAAAAATCAAGCTCATTCTCAGTTAGTAGATTCACAATCTCATCTAGACACATCAAACTTGAAGTTAAGTATTAGTTATATTGAAACTTTTATTGAAAATGCAGAATCTCGCTCAAGTGCCCGTACAAAGTGGCCAGATAAACTTAATCTTTTTCCTTTCAATTTAAGTGGTAAGTTGCAAAAACTTATTCTAAAAATCGTGAACTTTATCTTTAAAGATCAACGAGAAATCAATTTTAGTATAATTAATTCTCTAAAAGAGTCTGTAGCACTTAATCACCAGCTAGTGGAACACATTGCGACTTTAAAAACGCAAGTGGATAACAACATCCAAGGGCTAGATGATCGCCTGATTTCTATGGATAATCGCTTTCCAGGATTGGATGAGCGCCTGGTTGCTATGGATAATCGTTTTCCAGAGTTGGATGAGCGACTGGTTGCTATGGATAATCGCTTTCCAGAGTTGGATGAGCGCCTGATTGCTATGGATAATCGCCTTCCAGAGTTGGATGAGTGCTTAGTTACTCTGGATAACAGCATCCAACAATTAGATAGGCGCTTGATTACTGTAGAGAATCGCTTTCAAGGGTTGGATGAGCGCTTAGTTACTCTGGATAATAGCATCCAAGGAATAGATGACAGCTTAAATGCTATTCATACTTTAATTACCAACTGGCTAACTGGCATTCAAGAACGTTTGGATACTCTGAATCGTCTAGTGCAAGAAATAGATGAGCATAAAAATATTGTAGATGCTCGTATTGAAAGAATGGGCGATCAATTAATTACAACAGATAATCGTATAAATACAGCAAATGCTCGTATTCAAGAAATCAATGAGCATTACATCAGAAACGATAGTTACCTCAAAAATGACTTAATGCAGCAAAAGCGTTTAATAACAGTGTTTTTGGAAGAAGCAAGAAAACGTTTACCAGAACCTTTCACTCAAAAAGAGTTAGAAACCTTTGTAAATGAAGACATGCACTTTTTAGATGCCTTTTATGCTGCATTTGAAGAGCAGTTTCGAGGTAGTCGGGAAGAAATATTAGACAGATTAAAAGTTTATTTGCCATTGATTGAGGAAGCAAAGATAGGCACACATGAATCACCAATTTTAGATGTAGGTTGTGGGCGTGGTGAATGGCTGGAGTTGCTACAGGAATCTGGATATACAGCCAGAGGTCTGGATATCAACAAAGTAATGGTAGAACAATCCCGCTCCAGGGGGTTTGAGGTGATAGAAGCGGATGTAATGGTTTATGTACAATCTTTACCAGATAGTAGCTTAGGAATGATAACTGGTTTTCATATTATTGAGCATCTAACTTTTACAAAGTTAATGAAATTTTTCACTGAAGTAGTCAGGGTACTTAAGCCTGGTGGATTAGCCATTTTTGAAACACCTAATCCTCAAAATGTATTAGTTGGTAGTTGTAATTTTTATTTCGATCCCACGCATCACAATCCTTTGCCAAGCTCCATGATTAAATTTATTCTGGAAACGCAAGGTCTACACCAAGTAAAAATTCTCAATCTTCACCCTTACCCAGAAACTTATAAGCTTAGTGGTTCTGAGGTAGCTGAACGATTTAATGATTACTTTTACGGAGCGCAAGATTATGCAGTTGTTGGATACAAATTATAGACTCAAAAATTGAATGTATTAATTACCATATGAGCGAATTACAACCATCTCTAAGAATTGCTATAGATTTAACTCCTCTACGACCTGGTGGTGAAAATGGAGGCGCTAAAGTTTTAGTATTGACCCTACTAAAGCAATTTCAAGAATTAGCACCTCATCATTATTTCTTACTCCTTACAGCTCCTTGGAATCATTTAGAATTAGCCCAATACGAGACTAATAGGATGGAGCGACTATTAGTTCCTGATTCAATTGATACACCAAAAAACAATAATTTGGGGCTTTTCTCTAGACTTGTAAAAAAAATAGTTAATAAAATTAACTTTAATTTCAATAATTTTATAGGCTATAGCTCCTTACTGAAAGAAAATAAGATTAATTTACTATTTTGTCCTTTCTCTGCACCAACATATGCTGACAAAGATATTCCGTTAGTAGCTATTGCTTATGATTTGCAGCATTTAGACTACCAATTTTTCTTTACTGCTCAAGAACAGCAACATCGAACAAAATTTATAGTTGAGCTTCTTAATAAGTCCCAAAAAATCATTTGCATTTCAGATTTTACACGCCAATCATTTATCAAGCATTTTAAAACGCCCCCCGATAAACTTGCTGTTGTACCGATTTCTATTCATGAACGCCTAGTTGAATTAAATGAAAGCACTGTTATAGAGCATCTCAACAGTATAGGTTTAGCAGGACGAAAATATGCATTTTATCCTGCTAACTATTGGCCACATAAAAACCATCTTATCCTATTAACAGCCTATGGAATATATAAAAAACAGTTTCCAAATTCATTTTTAGATTTAGTTTTTACAGGTGCATTAGAACATGAAGAAAATCATTTAAAGGAAGCAGTAGACCTTATGGGTTTGAGCGAAAATATCCTATTTTTAGGATTTTTAAATCAAGAGACATTAACAGCTGTTTGGCAAGGTTGTCAATGTTTAATTTTCCCTTCATTATATGAAGGATTTGGGATTCCAACTTTAGAAGCAATGAAATTTGGTAAGCCAGTATTATCTAGTAATGCTGCTAGCTTACCAGAAGTTGGAGGAGATGCTGTTATCTATTTCGATCCTCGAAAACCAGATGAGATAGCATCATGTTTGGCCAAGATTAACGATAATCAATTATTAGTTGAACAACTGGTCAAAAAAGGGTTTCAAAGATTAGAGCTATTTGATGGTAAGGAAATGGCTTACCAATACTTAAGTATATTTGAAAAAGAGGCTTTAAATCAAAAGACATTAGTTCAAACCATGATTTCTGGCATTTATGATGATGGTTGGTCAGCACCTGAGTTTCATATTTCCATAGAGCCAGGTTTGTCAGGGCGAACTCTAGAGATTTTGTTTGAAACTCCTGAATTTTATCCAACCTCTAAAGCCACGATAAAATTACGCACTAAACAGAGAAAAGCTTCTTACAATTGCCTTCGGGGCGAATCACAGAAAGTTATTTGGCCACTTTTGCCTACAGGTGAAGTGGTAACAGTGCAAATATCGCCTAGCTTTCAACCTAGTCAACTAAATCTGAACTCGGATCAACGTCGGCTTGGGTTGATGGTGCGCCATTGTCGAGTAAACTTAGTTGATGGGTCATCTAGTTCAATTTTAGCATTAGAGAGTGTGGTGTGAACTTAAAATTTAGCGTTATTACACCTTCTTTTTGTCAGGGTTGTTTTATAGAAAGAACTATACAGAGTGTGCTATCTCAAGAATTGGCAGATACAGAAATGGAGTATGTAATCTGTGATGGTGCTAGTACAGATGGGACTGTAGAAATCTTAAAAAATTATGATAAGTATATAAAGTGGGTTTCAGAACCTGATAGAGGACAAGCAGATGCCGTTAATAAAGGTATCGCTATGACCACAGGTGACATAATTGCTTGGATTAATTCTGATGATATTTACTATCCAGGAACTTTTCAGGCAATTAAAGAGATTTTTGAATCTTATCCCAATATACAAGCTATATATGGTGATGCCGATCACATTGATGAACAAGACCGAGTTATTGAAGCTTATCCGACCGAGGATTGGAATTATCAACGTTTAATCGAAACTTGTTTTCTCTGCCAACCATCAGTATTTTTTCGCCGTAGTCTAGTTAAAAAATATGGCAACTTGAATGATTCTCTCAAGTACTGTATGGACTATGAATTGTGGCTTCGTTATGCGAAGAATACACCATTTCATTATATACCACGCAAGCTTTCTGGTTCCCGCTTATATAAAACTAATAAAACACTGGGTCAACGGATAGCTGTGCATTATGAAATAAATAATATGATGCATTCCAAATTTGGAAATGTACCAGATAAATGGATTTTTGCTTACGCACACGTAAAGATAGAAGAGACTTGGAAGTTAGACAGAACAAAACCTCTTCAAAACATGATTTTTGTGAATGCAGTAATTTTTAATAGTCTGTGGTCATTTTATCATTGGAAAAAATCGATTTCAGTTAAGGCATCAGTCAGGATGATTTGGTGGTTAATTGCTGCCAATATATTTCTGATTAAAAATTTAGTTTTACTATTGAAAAGATTATGAGGATCGGTTTTGATATTAGTCAAACTGGAAAAGCCAAGGCAGGATGTGGATACTTTGCTGATAGTCTTATAAAACATCTAGTAAGCTGCGACAACAATAATGAGTATTTGCTTTACTCCGCATTTGGAAACACTTTTTGGGATAAAGAGCATGGAACTAGTACGTGCCGCCTTCATAAAAGTAATTGTACTCATCTACTAGACCATTTATCACATCATGAATCTCTAGCTTTTTGGAGTACTTCAGCAGCAATTGATGAAGAAAAATTGGGAAATCCAGATATTGTTCACGGGAACAACTTTTCATGTCCTCGTTTTACTTCTGCTCGGTTTGTTTATACTTTATACGATCTGAGTTTCCTCGATCATCCAGAATATACTTCTGAGGAAAACCGATGGAATTGTTTTAATGGTGTTTTCAATGCAGCAATGCAAGCCGATTTAATTATTGCTATTTCTGAATATTCTAGACAACGATTTCTGGAAATATTTCCCCACTTTCCAATAGAAAGAACTCGTGTAGTCTATTTAGGAAGTCGTTTTCAGGATGGTGATAAAGAAAAACCTGTTGCTGACCTCGAACCTGATAATTTTTGGCTTTCTGTAGGTACTTTAGAACCAAGGAAAAATTTACGCCGAACTTTGTTGGCGTACAAAAAATATATCGATATTTATAACGATCCTAAACCTTTGGTTTTAGCAGGAGGACAAGGATGGTTAGAAGACGATCTTGAAAGTTTCATTGTCAATATAGGCTTGACTAAGCATATTCGTAGACTGGGGTATGTGGATGATGATACACTAAACTGGCTATATAAAAATTGTTGGGCATTTGTTTATCCATCAATTTATGAAGGATTTGGATTGCCAGTTTTAGAGGCAATGAATCTTGGCGCAGCTGTTATAACTTCTAATACTACGAGTTTACCTGAAGTTGGCAAAGATGCAGTTTTATATGTAGAGCCTACAAATGAAGCTGATATCGTGGCAGGATTTGCAAAACTTCAAGATGACAAATTGCGTCAGGTGTTGAGGTTTAATAGTCCAAGACAAGCCAATAATTTTTCCTGGTCGAAAGCAGCAAAGCAAGTAACTCAAGCATATATAGATGTTTTAGAACTTCCTAAAAAAACTTCTAAAAAAGAGATTAAAAAGCAATTTTTTATGAGCTAAATATAGTCATTTAACTATAGTATAAAAACGCTTAAACTAAATTTAGTTTTTAGAAAAGCTCATTCTCATTAGATAGTTTTTAACTATCGGCAGCAATACAACCTTGACAACTGTTGTAGTCTTACTTGAAATTACAAAAATATCAGTAACATTTTGATATGTTTGTCCAAAGTTTAGGAATTTTATTTTAAACATTTCTAGTTTCAGTTATTTGTTTTACAGTGATTAATAGGGGTAAAATATTATATGAGGTTATCTGTTATTATCCCTTGTTACAACGAATTGGGAACTATCAGCAAAGTTGTAGAAGGTGTAAAAGCATCTCCTGTAAAAGATTGTGAGATTATTATAGTAGATGATTGTTCAATAGACGGGATGAGAGAATTGCTTAAATCAAAATTAGAGTCACAGGTAGACCAAGTAATTTATCATCACAAAAACAGGGGTAAAGGTGCAGCTTTAAGAACTGGCTTTGCTGCGGCTACTGGGGATATTGTCATCGTTCAAGATGCAGATTTGGAATACGACCCGCAAGAATATCCCTTAATGATTAAACCGATTATTGATAATAAAGCTGATGTAGTTTTTGGTTCTCGTTTTCAAGGTGATAGACCTCATAGAGTTGTCTACTATTGGCACAGAGTGGGTAATGGCTTCTTAACAATGTTGTCTAATATATTTACCAATATAAATTTAACAGATATGGAAACATGTTATAAAGCTTTTCGACGTGAAATTATTCAATCTATCAAAATAGAAGAAAATCGATTTGGATTTGAACCTGAAATTACAGCTAAAATTGCCAAAATGGATTGTCGTATTTATGAGGTTGGTATATCTTATTATGGTCGGACTTATAAAGAAGGTAAAAAGATAGGTTGGAAAGATGGTTTTAGGGCAATTATATGTATTGTGAAGTATAATTTGCTGGCTAATCCTAAAACTTATAATTCGCTTTATGTGAATTATCATTCAGACACAAGTGTGACTCGCTCATAAAAACTTAATTAAATATTTTATTTTAAAAGTATTTAAGTTTTAATGTAATTTTTGGTATATTTTTAAGCTGTTGTATTCTGTCTGAATTTATCCTAACAATTCTACTTTTTACAGCGAAATATAATCGTCAAATTACAAATACAAATCGAACCCAGTGCTTACAAAACCCAATTTCAGCAGAATTAATATATCTGAAACTTTATTGCCTATATTGGTATTTTTTGCCTGTACTGTAATTTATCTTGCTAACGGAGTCACACTAAGTTCCACTGATACAGTTCCCAACACTTTATTAGCTTTCAACTTACTGGAAAACAATACTTTCAATTTAGATGCGTTTCGGTCAAGTCGTTTTTGTACTAATAGCTATGTAAATTGCTACTTCTTTGCAGAAGGTAATCATGGTCATTTAAGTTCTATCTATCCGATAGGAACCGCAATTGTCACTTTTCCTTTATATCTGATTTTTTATGCTTATCTGAAGTTGATATCTTTTTACGGTTCAGCATCCCTTGACTTAACATCTGCCAGTTTTGAAATATATAGGGTATTTTTTGAAAAGCTAGCTGCTACTTTAACAACAGCTATTACAGTAGTCATATTTTATCTATCTGTTAGGTTAAAATTTAGTCTAAGTATATCTTTACTTTCTACTTTTATATTTGCATTTGCTACAAATATATGGATGACCAGTTCTCAAGGACTATGGCAACATACTGCATCTAACTTAGCACTTGTAAGCATGATATTTAGTTTGCTAAAAGCTAATCGTGCTTCAGAAAAAAGTCAAAAGATATGGCTATTAATAGCAGGAGTCGCTTGTGGTCTTCTACCTGGTATTCGTCCCACAAGTACTTTATATACAATTGCAGCTATTATTTATTCAATTTTTACCTATCGGTTTCAATCAATTTATTTGTTTTTTGGTTTAGTTTCAGCATTACCAAGTATTGCGTGGAACTTATACTACTTCGATAACTTAACTGGCGGTTACTCGAAAATGTTTCCCAAACCGCCTTATAAGTTTACTTTTAGTAATTTCATCAAGGCATCATTAGGTACTCTGATTAGTCCGAGCCGAGGTTTGCTAGTTTTCTCTCCTATTTTTTTGTATTCTTTGCCTGGAGCTTATCAAGTTTTTAAATTAAAGGCTGGGAAAGATGAAAAGTTAATAGGATGTATGACGATTGCTTCCTTAGCGTTACTTGCTAATTATTTTTTCTATCTAGTTTGGTGGGCTGGGCATTCTTATGGTCCAAGGTTTATGACTGATATGATGCCTGTAGTTTGCTATTTAATTAGTTATTTTTTAGTACACCCTTTTCAGAAGCTAATTCATTTACCAAAAATTTTATATACTAAATCTTTAGTTATTTTTATCGTTATAGTCACCTTTTCAACTTTTACTCAATTTGTGGGAGCTTTTGGGGCTAATCCAGGCTATATGTGGAACGGAGTACCTATAAATGTTGATTCTAATCACTATAGACTTTGGAGTTTCAAAGATAGCCAAATAGAGAGAAATGCTAAAGCTGTGTTTCACCAAATTATTAAACCTTCCATAGATAACCCAGCGTATGCTGAAAATCTAGGTGGAATAATCAAACAAGTGGTAGTAGATGAAAGCAATCAAGCTTTCGGTTCATTAATTTCAGTTAAACCAAGCTCGGAAAAAGTCCTAAAAGCCAAACTTGAAAACACAGGTACATCTAACTGGTTTGGCTATGAATCTGCGCTGAAAAAGGGGGAAGTTCGTGTAAGAGGTAGATTTTATGATGAGCGAAAAAAGGAAATCAGTCAAGTTAGATTTTATGTTTCTGGTACGCCGAAACAACATGAATCAACCGAAGCGATCGCTTCTATTGCTTTCCCTAAAGAACCAGGAATTTACAAGCTTCTATTTGACTTAGTAAGTGAAGAAGTTGGTGTATTTCCTAATTCTAATGGCAAGCCACTCTACGAGCTATATGTCAATGTAGGAGACCAAAAGCCAAAAAACTTTCAACTACCATCCGCGCAAGTTTTCTCACAAGAAATAAAAATTATCAACAATATAAGGACTGTTAAAGTTGCTTCAACATTGAGAATTCCTATTTTTCTCAAAAATAAGAGCAGTTTTGTTTGGTACAATTCAGGGCTTAATCCAACAAACTTCTCCTATCGTTGGCTAGATGCTAGTGGCAAACTAGTAGTTGCAGATGGCGATCGCACGATTTTGCCTTTTGATGTAGCTCCTGAAGAGTCAGTCGCAATTAATGCAGCTATTAAAATACCTACTACACCAGGACAATATACTCTTATTTTAACAATGGTGCAGGAAACGGTTGCTTGGTTTAGCGATAAGCAATCTCCATACCCTAAAATCGATGTAACAGTTACATCAGATTCTTAATTGTTCATTTAGCGAGTGTGAGGAAAATGGTATGAACTTACAAGAATTTGCTTTATTACTAATGTCTGTTGCTACAAGTGTAGGTGGACAATTTTTCTTAAAATTAGGGGCGCTAAAATTGGTAAAGATCAATTCTGCCAATGCCCTAAGTAATATTCTCAGTATTGCTACCACGCCAGAATTATTAACTGGACTAACTTGTTATGGTTTAGGCGCTATTGCATACATTATGCTTCTCACCAGAGTCAATTTAAGTGTTGCCGCTCCATCTATTTCCTTAGTTTATGTTTTCTCAGTACTTTTAGGTTACTTCATTTTTAGGGAAACGATTCCCTTAACTCGGCTTTTAGGTTTGAGTTTTATTGTAGGTGGAGTTATTTTAGTAGTTTGGCAACAATAAAATAACAAATTTTAATTTTGAGTATTTTATGCTTGATTTAAAATAAACTTTTGTAGTTTAACTAATAGTTTGCTATAAGTACTAAAGAACCTTTTAAATTTGAGTTTTTTAAAAGTAGGCTTATAACTGTGACTAAAAAAGCTCTTATTACAGGCTTAACTGGACAAGATGGCTCTTATCTTGCTGAACTACTACTAAGCAAAGGCTATCAAGTCTTCGGCTTAGTCCGCCGCTCAAGTTCCAGTAATCTTGAGCGCGTCAATCACCTTTCTGGCGATATCCAAATCCTTTCTGGTGACCTTTTAGATCAATCCTCTTTAATGGATGTGATTGCCGAAGCTCAACCTGACGAAATTTATAACCTCGCCTCTCAAAGCTATGTTCCTCTTTCTTGGACACAACCTGCTCTCACTGCCGAATATACAGCCCTTGGTGTCTCCCGTATTTTAGAATCTATTCGTCGCTGCAAACCTGATGCCAGATTCTATCAAGCATCTAGTAGTGAAGTGTTCGGTCAACCTGATGAATCACCTCAAGCTGAACGCACTGCCTTTCGTCCGCGGAACCCTTATGGTGTTGCCAAAGCATACGCTCATTGGATGACTGTCAACTATCGAGAGAAATACAACCTTTACAACTGCTGTGGTATTACTTATACTCACGAATCGCCTCGACGTGGGACAGAATTTGTATTTCGCAAAATCACCCATGCAGCTGCTCAAATTAAACTGGGTTTAGCAAATGAACTAAAATTAGGCAACCTAGACGCCCGTCGTGATTGGTGCTACGCCAAGGATGCTGTTTACGCTATGTGGCTGATGTTGCAGCAAGCACAACCTGATGACTATATCATTGCTAGTGGTGAAACTCACTCTGTCAGAGAACTCGTTGAGTGTGCTTTTAAATGTGTTGGTTTAAACTGGCAAGATTATGTCTCAGTTGATCCTGCTTTTTATCGCTCTGATGAACCAGTACAGTTAGTTGGTTCCATTAATAAAATTAAGACGGAGTTAGGTTGGCAGCCTCAGCATTCCTTTGAGCAATTGGTTGAGTTAATGGTTGATTACGATCTAAAAAAATTGAGCACCGGTGGAGCTTAAATATTCTGATGTTAAAAATTGTAGTTGATGCCACCCCAGTGGATTCAAAACCCAGTGGGGTTGGCTTTTATGTTGCTAATTTAATATGCGCTCTTGATGTATTACAAAAAGAGGAAAACTTTCAGTTAGGAGTAGTCTATCAACCAGGGTTAAAAAATTGGCTTCGGGGTAACTTTAGTTTTCCTGAATATTTTAAACATTCTTCTCAACAGTATCTCCTACCTTTACCTGTAAGAATTTCAGATTTATTGTTAGCTTTAGCGTTTAAACCTAGTTTATCTTACTTTGAAAAGTATTTTGGTTCTCCAGATATATTACATGGTACAAATTACTCAGTTTATCCCTGTCAAAATAGTTTCAAGGTAATGAATATATACGATTTGACTTTTATTAAATATCCTCACTATATAGATTCAGTTGTAAAAACATATACAGAAAAGGTAAAGCGATGTTTGCAGTGGACAGATTTAGTTTTAACTATTTCAGAAAGCTCTAAAAAAGATATTATTGAATATTTAAAAGTAGACCCAGAAAAAGTCTATGTCACACCTTTAGCTAGTCGCTACTATCCTAATTATTTGTCGGAGGAAATTACCGAAAGCTTAAAAAAGCAAGCTAATTATGATTTTTCCAAACCATATCTACTTTTTGTCAGCACAATAGAACCAAGAAAAAATATTAATGCTATAATTACAGCCTTTAATTTTTTAAAAGAAAAATACAAAATTGAACATCAATTAATATTGATTGGTAAGAAAGGATGGAATTACGAACCGATATTCGCGGCTATTGAAAATTCACCTTGGAAAAACCAAATTCACCATCTTGATTACTTATCTAATGAATTAGTCGCATTATTTTACTCAAAAGCTGATATTTTCGTTTACCCATCTTATTATGAAGGTTTTGGTCTTCCTGTGTTAGAAGCAATGACGCTAGGCGCTCCAGTCATAACTTCTAATACTTCTTCGATACCAGAAGTTACAGGAGATGCAGCTATATTAATTGATCCCAAAGATTCTATTCAACTAGCTGAAGCTATTCTAAAAGTAATTAGTGATTCTCATTTACGCCAAACATTAGTTAATAAAGGTAAAGAAAGATCGCAATTATTTTCTTGGCAAAAAACAGCTAAAGAAACATTAAAAGCTTATAGAACACTTATTTAATGAAAATAGTCAATAATGCATACTCTAATCAGTTAATTATTAACTTATCGATTCTTTTCTCTCAACCAACAGGCATAAGCAACTATGCTAAAAATCTTTTCCCTGATTTAAAATCGCTTAATCCTACTTTACTCAGCGCTCAAAATTATCCTGAATTTAATTGCTATCCAGTTTCAGAGCATCTGAGTCCTGCTCAAGGTACAAAGGGGCATTTTGACCGACTTGTTTGGACGCAATTTAAACTCCCGGAAATTTATAAACAGCTAAAGTCTCAGTTGTTATTTTCTCCACTCCCGGAAGCACCCCTTTATACCAACTGTCGTTTTGTTGTAATGTATCATGACTCGATACCGTTGCGTTTTCCTAAACGTTTCTCACCGTTGACTCCGTATCATCGTTACTACGTTCCTGAAGTACTTAGGCGATCGCAGCATATCATCTGTAACTCCCAGGCTACAGCTAAGGATATTACTGACTTTTACCAAATTCCAGCTACTAAAATTACTCCTATTCTTCTTGCTCACGATCGCACTCACTTCCATCATCTCAACCTCCCCACCAGCAACTACTTTCTCTACATTGGCCGCCAAGATCCTTACAAAAACATCCAACGACTTATCAGTGCTTTTGCGGCGTTACCTAACTGCAAAGATTATGAACTATGGTTAGTAGGGCCAATTGATTCGCGTTACACCCCGACTTTAAAAGTGCAAGTTGCAGAATTGGGTGTCACTAATCAGGTGAAGTTCCTTGACTATGTTCCTTACAGCGAATTACCAAAAATCATCAATCAAGCGATCGCTCTGGTTTTTCCTAGTCTCTGGGAGGGTTTTGGTTTACCTGTTCTCGAAGCAATGGCTTGTGGTACTCCCGTCATTACCTCCAATCTCTCTTCTTTACCTGAAGTGGCTGGCGATGCAGCGATTGCGATCGATCCCTACAACACTGGAGAAATTACAGAAGCGATGCAGTCTATTGCAACTAATTCGGAATTGCGATCGCGCCTTTCTAGTCAAGGTATCACTCACTCTCAACAATTCAGTTGGGAAAAAACAGGAAAAGCAACCGCCGAGGTGTTATCCCGTTACCTATAAATCAACGCCAGAATTTAAATGCAATGATTTGGGATTTTGTCAAGATTTCAGATTATCTTGACTAATGACTTGTAATTAATCCTACATCCTTATGAAAGCACTAATTCTTTCTGGCGGTAAAGGTACACGCTTGCGTCCTCTTACCTACAGCGGAGCAAAACAACTTGTACCAGTTGCTAACAAACCGGTTTTATGGTACGGCATTGAAGAAATGGTTGCGGCTGGTATTACTGATATTGGCATCATTATCAGTCCAGAAACCGGAGCAGAAGTCCAAGGGAAAACCGGAAATGGAGAAAACTTTGGAGCAAACATCACCTACATCGTACAAGATCAGCCACTTGGACTTGCTCACGCTGTCCAAATCGCTCGTTCTTTTTTAGGAGATTCTCCCTTTGTCATGTACTTGGGAGATAACCTGATTCAACTAGGTGAGTTACGTTACTTTCTGCAACAATTTAGCCAACAACAGCCAGATGCGTTGATTCTCTTACGTTCAGTTGCTAACCCTAGTGCCTTTGGTGTGGCTCAGGTGGATGAAACAGGAAGGGTATTACAGTTAATTGAAAAACCCAAAGTTCCTCCTTCAAATCTGGCATTGGTAGGAGTTTATTTCTTTTCTCACCTCATCTTTGATGCGATCGCAAATATCCAACCTTCCACCAGAGGCGAATTGGAAATCACTGATGCTATTCAATACCTGATTAATCAGGAAAAGCAGGTCGTAGCCCACAATCTCCAAGGCTGGTGGTTAGATACTGGTAAAAAAGATGATTTATTAGAAGCTAATAGATTGATTCTCGATACCTATCTGACAGCATCAGTTGTGGGCGAAATTGATGCTCAAAGTCAGATTATTGGACGAGTCCAAATCGGGGTAAAATCTAAAGTAATTAACTGCACAATTCGGGGGCCAGTAATCATTGGTAGCAATTGTCATTTAGAAAACTGCTTTATTGGCCCTTATAGTAGCATCGCTAACAATGTCACACTCATTGATACTGATTTAGAACACAGCGTTATTTTAGAAGGTGCTAAAATTGCCGGAATTCATCAGCGCATTATTGATAGTGTGATTGGACAAAGGGCACAATTGAATCTTGCACCTCGTCGCCCTAAAGCCTTGCGATTTATGATTGGCGATGACTGTCAAATTGAACTAACGTGATTTACTTATTCAAAACAAAAAAACCACAGTCAAAATCCTAATTCTAATACCTGTAAAATACAAGTATTAAATTATTATCCTAATTAAGACTGTGGCACATTACTTATAATATTAATGAGCATTGTACATACCAAAATTCCCGAAGTTATCCAACTCGAACCCCAAGTATTTGGAGACGATCGCGGTTTCTTTTTTGAAGCTTACAATCATCAAAAATTTGCTCAACAGACAGGTATTGTTACGAACTTTGTCCAAGATAACCACTCTTGTTCTAAACAAAACGTTCTGCGTGGGCTGCACTATCAAATCCAACAACCACAAGGTAAACTCATTCGGGCGATTGTTGGCACGATTTTTGATGTAGCCGTAGACATTAGAAAAAGTTCGCCTACCTTTGGTAAGTGGGTAGGTTATGAACTCAGTGCTAAAAACAAACGTCTACTGTGGATACCACCAGGCTTTGCTCACGGCTTTCTGGCACTTTCAGAAATAGCCGAAGTTCTCTACAAAACTACAGATTATTACGCGCCCCAAAGCGATCGCACAATTCTATGGAACGATCCAGATTTAGCGATAGATTGGCCCCTGAGTGCGCCACCGATTTTATCAACTAAAGACGAAGCTGGTAAATCTTTCAGAACTGCTGAAGTATTTGATTAACTAGTCATTGGTCATGACAAATGACAAAATCAATTTTGCTGATTGGTAGCAAAGGTCAAGTGGGTAAGGAACTACAACAAATACTCTCATTTTATGGCGATATTATCTCAGTAGCACGCCCAACAGTAGACCTTGCCCAACCCGATACCCTCCGCAACGTTATCAGATCCAAGCAGCCGCAAATCATCATTAATGCCGCCGCTTATACTGCTGTAGATAAAGCCGAAAGCGAACCCGAACTTGCTACCGCTATTAATGCGACTGCACCCCTCATTCTTGCCCAAGAAAGCCAAAAATTAGGAGCTTTTTTAATTCATATTTCGACTGATTACGTTTTTGATGGTAATAGCTGTAGCCCTTACCACGAAACCGATGTGACTAATCCCTTGAGTGTCTATGGTAAAACCAAACTCGCTGGAGAAGAAGCTATTCGGGAAACTTGCGCCCATCATCTCATTCTCCGCACTGCTTGGGTTTATGGAACCTTTGGCAAAAGTAACTTTGTCAAAACCATGCTGCGACTAGGTGCAGAACGTCAAGAACTCCGTGTTGTCGCCGATCAAATTGGTAGCCCGACTTGGGCACAAGATATAGCGGCAGTTATAGCCCAGACAATTCCCCAGTTAACGCCAGAAATTAGTGGCACTTATCACTACACTAATAGCGGCGTTGCTAGCTGGTATGATTTTGCCGTCGCTATTTTTGAAGAAGCCCAACAACTAGGCTTCCCTTTGAAAGTTGAACGTATTGTCCCCATTACAACTGCCGAATATCCCACACCAGCCCGTCGCCCTGCTTATTCTGTCCTTGCTTGTGGAAAAATTGCGGCAATTTTAGGGACTTATCCCCCCCATTGGCGACAAAGACTTCGGCAAATGCTCACAGATTTTAAAATTGGGCATGAAGATTAGGTGATAGGGGAAAGGTGACAGAGGAGAGGTGACAGGTGACAGGTGACAGGGGAGAGGTGACAGGTGACAGGGGAGAGGTGACAGGTGACAGGTGACAGGGGAGAGGTGACAGGTGACAGGTGACAGGTGACAGGTGACAGGTAATAGAAAATAATCTATACCCTGTAACCTGTAACCTGTACCCTATTCCCTATTTCTTTTGACTTTTTAATACTCCCGTTTCATGTTGTATGGGCAAGACATCTAAAATATCAGTTTGGGAACAATATTTTAAATCTTCGTGACAGTCAAGGCGTAACAATCGTTGACCGTGACTAGCTTGGTGAAGTAATCCTAATAAGTTATCTTGCCACTGAGAGTAAAGAGCGATCGCACCAACTACTTCATCATTCCCAGCGAGTTCTTCTGGTGACAGCTTGGTTTGTTGCAAAATACTATGAGCGATCGCACCTGCACAAACTGTATCCTCTAAGGAATAACTGCCTTCCCAACCGGAACCGACAATCCATACTGTCTCTGGTTGCTTCTCTAGAAGAAATTGCACCACCGCCGCCCGGTTAATCAAGGCTGCTGCTAATACATTTGGGGAGTCTTGTACCCTTTGTAAAGCACGAGTGCCATTTGTGGTACTGATAAACAAACGCCGCCCTTCCACTAATTCTGGTGTGCAGTCGAGGGGAGAGTTTCCCAACTCAAAGCCAGCTACTTTCGCGCCGCCGCGTTCTCCAGCCCGCAGCCGTTTTTCAGAGGGCCATTTTTCGCTAACTTCAATTAACTGATCTAAATCGCTGAATACTTGTACAGCTTCGCCTCCAGATGCCAAGACAGTCGCTATTGTGCTAGTCGCTCGCAAAACATCGACTGCGATCGCACATTCTGGCGCTTTATCCGTTGGAGTCAATTCAGGAGTGTGGTATACGAATAACTTCACGGGCTGGATACACCTGTTTTAATACTACTGCCGCAAATAACATTCTACCTAGTTGGTGTCACTAACTATAGTCACAATTATTCGCAAACAATTTTTTAGCATCAAATATGCACGATGTAACCAATTCAATACAAAAATATTCAAAAAGTCTATTTTTATGCTTTTAGACTTTCATATTTGCTGCACTATCCTGTAATCTAAAACAAGAACAGATTTTCTAAAGCTGTATTTGGCATTCCAAGTTAGCACCACTACGCATCCTGACTAAATACTTGGCCAAATAGAAACTAAAATTTTTACCTCCACTCCGCTCATCCCAAATCGAAAATCGCTATGGCACCTTTACCCGACTACCGCCCTAAACAACTATCTTTAGGCCCGTTGGAAGCGGAAATTTTAAATATTATCTGGGAACTTGGTTCAGCCACAGTCAAGGATGTACACGATCGCATTCTCGCCGATCCCAACCGCGAATTAGCGTATACTTCTGTCACCACCGTTTTGCGTCGCCTCACTGATAAAGGTTGGCTGGCCTGCGACAAAAAGGAGCGGGCATTTTATTGGCGGCCAATGCTGAGTAAGCAGCAATCAGATGTGATCAAAGCTCACGAGCAATTACAACGATTTTTGGCGGTGGGGAATCCCGATGTTGTTGCTGCCTTTGCTGATAGTCTGGATGAAGCAGCTAGCGAGCAAATAGCAGCGATCGCCAAACGTATTCAATCTGCACGCCAAGCCAGGGAGGAACAATGATGCATCTGATAATGATTTTGAATGCTTTGGCAGTTGCCTGGTGGTTAAGATCCGCTGGGAAGCAACCCCAAGGCAATTGGAATCTGCGATGGCAGCGATCGCTATTTTTGTTTCTCTTCCCGCCCTTGCTAATATTCATGACTGCGATCGCTGTGCTGTTTATGGGGCCTCAAGGGCAAATGGGCGGCATGTATACAGGCTCAATTAGCTATTTACTAGCATTAATTTATTTGGCATTTTTTGCCATTTCATGTATTAAACTTGCCTTCCAGGGTTGGCAGTCTGTAGAATCTGCCCGTAACTGTCCTTTAGTGAATGTTGGCGATAGACGAGCCAGACTGCTGCAAACAGGCGCGTTGTTTGCAGGTCAAATCGGTTTTTGGCAACCAGAATTAGTGGTTAGCCAAGGATTAGTGCAAACTCTCTCACCTGCTCATTTAGAAAGCGTCTTAGCCCATGAGCAAGGGCATCACCATTACAGGGATACATTCTGGTTTTTCTGGCTGGGTTGGGTGCGTTCTTGCACTGCATGGTTGCCAAATACAGAGCCTTTGTGGGAAGAACTTTTAGCTTTGCGCGAACTCCGTGCCGATGGTTATGCAGCATTGCAGGTAGATCCTCTGGTGCTAGCAGAATCACTTTTATTAGTAGTTAGTAGCGGCCCCGTCTTATCGGAAATTTGCTGTGCTGCATTAGGTTCTTCTGGTGCAGATCGCTTAGAACAAAGAGTAGAAGCTCTATTAGCACCACCAGAACCAGCCCCAGAAGCTCAATTACAATCCTGGCATGGCTTTCTGTTGGCGTTCCTGCCTCTACTGACTGTGATATTTCATAGTTAAGTTGAATTTAGCAAGCTATTACAGCACTAAATCGTGATGTTTTTAACGAGAATTATGATGTTTCTAACCAAAACGGATTCTTTGTAACGAAAATCAGATTGTTTGTAACGAAATTATTGTGTTTGTAACAAAAATCAGATTGTTTGTAACAGAAATTGTAGTGTTGGTAACGAAAATCGTAGCGTTGGTAATGAAAACGTAGTGTTTGTAACAAATATCGCGATCAGAACAAATTAACAAGCAGTAATTACGAATTACGAATTACGAATTACGAATTACGAATTACGCTTATTCTTCTTCTAGCAACTGTTCTATATATTTTTGTACTAAAGGCACTTGAAAAGCATTGCCTTCTGGAGTCAAGATTTCTTTTCGCGTTAGTTTGCGAATAACACCTTTATCTTGCGGTGTGGGAGTTTCCCCGTAGATTATCCGGCGTAGGAGAGAGCGTAGGCGTAGCCCGTCGTAGACATCGCTATCTGCTAAACTCCTTCATAATTGCCGAAAATACTGATCGCCTCGCTCAAGCACAACAGTCTTCCAACAATTTTTCAGACTGCGTTTTTGCCATCCTTGAACGTGACTTAGTAAACCTTCAGCTACAGCCTCATACAAAACCGTTTCAGTTTGGCAATCCACGCCCTGTAACGGTAGGTAATTACCACGTAACTATTGCTTTAATATTCACTGCTGCCAAGTCAGAACAAAATAATGCAGCAACAAAGATTTACCAATCTGCTTCTCACCAACTATATTAATACTTGTAGGCTGATCGCCCTGCATCCGAGATGTGATCGCGTGTAATTCATCTTTACGACCGACAAACAGCCTGGGATCTTCAATCATCCCCGCAGCCACAAAAGGATTAGAAGGCAGCGCTCCAGAAGTCATGTAAAGCGTTATCCTAGTTTCAGCAATTTTAAGTGCAATCACCTAAAAGAATACCACTAGCCCCATAATCTCTTTGCAGATCGCCAAGACGCGATAAATCACCGTACCAATTTGTAGAGACGGCGATTCATCGCGTCTCTTGCCTTAAACGTGGCATCTAATAAAAATATTTATTTGGCAAATCACCCAATGTTTACTGTTACAAGTGCAAAACATACCCTTGATGCGATCGCCAGTTTCCTAAACTAGATTAACAGCACAATCCCTTTAGAACCTTAGCCAAATACTCATACTCCTCTAAAGTATTGTAAATCTGCGTCGAAATCCTTACCAACAGCCGAGGTTGTTCCTGCCACGGCATCACCTGCACTTGAATACCAAACTTATCAAACAACTCATCATGTATAGACATGAAATCGCGGTTTTCCAAAGTCGTAGGCATTGGCACAACCGCCATTGAACCAATCATCTCCTCTGGACAAAGCGGCTGCACTTCTAACGCTTCACAAAGTAGCCGTCTTCCCTGCAACACCAACTGATGATTTTGCTGTCTCAATTCTGTCCACCCGCCAGGTAGCAAGGAACCCATAAAAGCGATCGCTTCTGGTACAGACATATAAGCTGTAGGATCATCTGTACCTGTCCAGTCAAATTCCAACTGAAAGCGGCTTTTATCAGTGCGTGGCGAATTTGTGCCGTGGCTAATTGTCAGAGGACGAATTTCTGACTGTTTATCTCGCCGCACATACAAAAATGCTGCTCCTTTGGGGGCACACAGCCATTTATGACAATTCCCGGTGTAATAAGTTGCGCCAATCTCTCGCAAATCGAGAGAAATCATTCCAGGCGCATGTGCCCCATCTACCAATGTATCTACACCCCGTTGTTGCAACTCCTTCGCCAACTCTTGAATCGGGAAAATTAGCCCTGTCTGACTGGTAACATGATCCAAAAGTGCTAATCGGGTTTTTGGTGAAACTCGCTCAATTACTGCTGCGATTACTTGCTGTGGCGAGTCAATCGGGAAAGGAATTTTTGCCACTACCACCCGCGCACCAGTGCGACTGGCAATAAAATCAAGTGCATTGCGGCAAGCATTATATTCGTGGTTAGTTGTAAGTATTTCATCCTCTGGTGAAAATGTCAGCGATCTTAACACCGAATTAACGCCAGTTGTTGCATTGGAGACAAAGACCAAATCCTGCACATCAGCACTCACAAACGCCGCTAACTTACTTTTGGCATCATCTAGCAGAGGTTCCCACTCTCTACCAAAAAAGCGTAAGGGTTCATGTTCGAGCTGCGATCGCAAACGTTGTTGAAACTCCAGCACTTGTTTAGGACAAGCACCAAAAGACCCATGATTCAGAAAAGTCACAGCCGAGTCAAGCGACCAGAAATCTCTGATGGATAATCTAGAATCCAAAATTTAAAATCCAAAATTGATAAACTCCCCAGGCTGGATTCGAACCAGCGACCAATCGATTAACAGTCGATCGCTCTACCACTGAGCTACTGAGGACCACTCACGATTTATAATAGTAGGGCTAAAAATAGTATTTGGCAAGTACTTTCGCCAATATTTTTTTTAGATAGTTAATTTATAGAAATTTTGCAGCCAAAATCGATTCAGGAACTTAAGCAGAGACTCTGAGATACTAAATATCTACTGTAATCCCATTCGTAATTCAGCCAGACGCTGCCGCGCCTTAGCATCAATGGCATTAGCTAAAAACCGACTCTTAGATTGTTTGCGCGTATGATACTTTTGTCGCATCCGGCAAACGGTGGTTTCCACTTCCCCACAAAGTTGTTGTGCTGACAACCATTCAGCCCCATATCCTTGGATCATCAACTGCTGCGCCCGATCTGATGTAGCAACAATCACACGAGAAATCAAAGATTGGGCTATTTGGTGGCGAAAAGAAGCGCAGGATTTTTCGATATAAGTATCTGCTGTTTGCCCAAAATCAGTGTAATAAACAGATAAAAGCTCAGTAATAATTTCTTTATTACTAGAGCTATTCTGATATTGAGCATCAAAAACTATCTGAGTTGTGTAACCTTGAAACGCACTATAACCAGTCATCGCTTCCACAAGTTCGCCCCGTGCAGCCTCTAATCCAACGCTATCACGCGTTTTTTTAAGGCAAGGCCAAGCGCCTATGATATTGTAGCCGTCCACTAACAAAACGGCTTGGAGTAAGGAACGGGGCATGGTTTTTAATCACAATTTTCTAGAGTTAACAAAATTCATTCATAAGTTTTATAATAATTGATGCATAGTCTGTAACACTATGCTACACAGAATAAAAAATACGGCAGCCTCACAAAACTCAAACTTCAGATAGACGCACCAACTTAAAACGCGCCTTTTAAGCAAAGGCGCGTTACAGTTCTTTTTTAGTAGTATTCAGGAGTGCTAAGTACAATTCATTGTACTTATTCACTCAGCACTCATTACTCAGCACTCAATTAAGAGGCTTCGCTGTGTACCTCCATCAGACGTTGTTTAAGGCGTTGGGCTTCACCTTTATCTACCAGAGAGCCTTTTTCTAACAAAAAAGCGCCGTCACAGTAATTTAACTCGTCTAATCGATGTGTTACCCACAAGGCTGTGATCCCTCGACTTTTGACAAGGCGACGGACACTAGCAACTAAATCTAACTGGCTATCTGGATCTAGTAAGGCAGTGGGTTCATCTAATAATAAGACTTCACAGCGACGGGCGATCGCACCTGCGATCGCCACTCGTTGTTTCTGTCCGCCAGAGAGTGCATAAATAGGTCGTCGTTGGAGGGTAAGCAAATTTACCGCTCCCAGCGCCTCCTCAACCCTGGCTCTAGTGGCAGCAGGTGGCAACTTTTCTTCCACCAATCCAAAAGCCACATCAGCACCAACCGTTGGCATCACTAGTTGATGGTCTGGATTTTGGAAGACAAAGCCAACGGGGTGCAAAACCCGAATTTCGCCAGATTCAGGAGCCAATAACCCCGCCAGCAGTCTAAGTAACGTTGATTTTCCACTGCCATTTGTACCCAAGAGCATCCAAAACTCACCCTTGGGTACTTCTAAAGAGCAAGATTTGATAACTTTCTCTCCATTTGGCCAACTGAAATTTAAATCCTTGACCTCAATGCCCACTTGAGCCATTTGTCAACCTTGGTTACTCAGCAGCTACAGCGAAAAATCCAGGTGGTCTGCCACCACCAGGGGTTGTACCATCTTTCTGAACAATCTGCACCCCAGAAATTTCACTAGCGCGGACAGCAATTTTTTTCTCTGTCTTGCCCTCACACTTGAGTTCCACAATGTCAGGATTCCCAGAACGGATTGCTGCCAAAATTAGCTGATAGACAGCCTCAGCATCCTCTGCTGACTTACGTTGTACCGAGATAGGGAAAGCAGTGTTTCTGATGCTTAAATCGATGGTAAACATTTAGCAATAATCAAATTTAACTGTGGACTCATTTTAGCGTCAGCTGACTGATTCTAGGGAAATGGGTATTGGAAGAGGCAGAGGGGCAGGGCGCAGGGGGGAGAATTCAAATTACCTCTTTCCTCTCTACTCTTCTGCTTTATCTACCTCATCTGGATAAAAAATTAATTTTTATTACAAAACCCCTAGAAAAATTAGCGATTTACACCTAATATGATTAAAGGTGTGTAAAAAATTGTAAACTTGGTTAACAACCCGGTTAACTTTCTGCTTATAGAAGGCTTTTATTTAGCCATCTATAATACAGATACAACCTGTACTTATAAACATTTGGAGATTTGCTCTAATGACCATCGCAGTTGGACGTGCGCCCAGTAGAGGGTGGTTTGACGTTCTAGACGACTGGCTCAAACGCGATCGCTTCGTATTCGTAGGTTGGTCAGGGATACTACTATTCCCCTGCGCCTTCCTAGCACTAGGCGGTTGGCTGACCGGCACCACCTTCGTCACCTCTTGGTATACCCACGGATTAGCCTCCTCCTACTTAGAAGGTGCTAACTTCCTGACAGTGGCAGTATCCACCCCCGCCGACAGCATGGGACACTCCCTATTGCTGTTGTGGGGCCCAGAAGCCCAAGGCGACCTCACCCGTTGGTTCCAATTGGGTGGTTTGTGGCCATTCGTTGCCCTACACGGAGCCTTCGGTTTGATTGGCTTCATGTTGCGGCAATTTGAAATTGCGCGTCTAGTAGGGATACGTCCTTACAACGCTCTGGCTTTCTCCGCTCCCATTGCAGTGTTCGTCAGCGTATTTCTGATGTACCCTTTGGGACAATCTAGCTGGTTCTTTGCACCCAGCTTTGGGGTGGCTGCAATTTTCCGATTCCTGCTATTCCTGCAAGGGTTCCACAACTGGACACTCAACCCCTTCCACATGATGGGTGTTGCGGGTGTATTGGGTGGTGCTTTATTGTGCGCCATTCATGGTGCGACAGTCGAAAATACCTTGTTTGAAGACGGTGATGGTGCTAACACCTTCCGCGCCTTCAATCCCACCCAGTCGGAAGAAACCTACTCAATGGTGACGGCAAACCGTTTCTGGTCACAGATTTTCGGTATTGCTTTCTCTAACAAGCGCTGGTTGCACTTCTTTATGTTGTTCGTACCAGTCACAGGCTTGTGGATGAGCGCCGTCGGCATCGTCGGTTTAGCACTCAACCTGCGGGCTTATGATTTCGTCTCCCAAGAATTGCGGGCGGCGGAAGACCCTGAGTTTGAAACCTTCTATACCAAAAACATTTTGCTGAACGAGGGTATCCGCGCTTGGATGGCTCCTCAAGATCAACCCCACGAACAATTTGTATTCCCTGAAGAAGTTCTACCTCGCGGTAACGCTCTCTAAGAATTCAAATTTGACCATGACTTAAATTCGAGTTGTGGTTGGCAAAAATTGACACACCCAGATAAAATAATCTCCTTGTAATCAGCCAATAAAGTGTCAATTTTCACTATTATGCAGTAATCTCCCATCAAAAAGGTGGGAGATTTTTTATATATTGGTTAATATCTCTAAATTTATGTGTTATGTTAGATGAAGGTTATAAACCCAGAGTAAATACTCTGCCCTTTTAAAACTAAGACCGCTTAGGCAATAAGGAGGTGATGCCCATGATAGAAAGTAGTAAATGCATGGGTCATCAGGTTGCAGTTAGCCGGCTGCGCGCCGGGGCTGTTCTCTAAAAGTTAGCCTTAGTTATCTTTGAGATACTAAGTTAGCTCAATTAGCTAGGCAAGCTCGGAGTTCCTTCCGGCAGTCTGGTTGCAACCTGAAGACCCGCTAGACCGCTCTGACTTAGATCGTCCGATCTAAATCAGGGCGGATAGTTTTTTAGGGGTGATTTTTGTTTTATCAATGGTTGCTTTTAAAAGATAGATAGCGATCGCTGCTATGAACAAAGCCAACGTGCCAACGTATTTATTTAAGTTTTCTTAAAAAGCATAAATATCTTGTGTTCAACCTTGGAGTATATGACCAAATGCGAGAAATAGCGTCTATCTACCAAGTCTGATTTAAATCTAGACACACGCATTGTGGCTGAGTTTATCCTCCCATACTTTCTGTGTGGAAAATAAAAGTAGTTTGCCTTTGTCAGATGCAAAATGTTGTAACAAATATATTAAGTAGGAATTTATTGACATGCCACAACTACTCACTGAAGCGGAAATTCAAGAACAGGCAAAGGTTCTGTCAGATTGGACTGTAAAAGACTCCAAGTTGCAGATTACCCGCACATTCAAAAATTTTATTGAAGCAATTGAGTTTGTCAATAAGCTGGTTGAGCCGGCTGAATCAGCGGGACATCATCCAAATATAGAAATTTCCTACAATAAAGTGAAGATTACACTTACAACAGATGATGCAGGCGGATTGACGCAGCCAGACTTTGATGTAGCACGGGTGATTTCCCAGATAAACTAACTGATTTCTTCTAACATCTTGTGCCAGACTACAGAAAATCACTGCGATATATGGTTTATATAGCCGAGTCAGTGTGTTTTAACTGGCATGAAATTTCTACCAGGGGTAAGTGGAAGAAGTGATTTTTGATGGCAAACTGCTAAGTGTCTTAAACTTTCAGCAATTTAGCCTGTATAGAGAGTGAATGACCCAAGCCCTACTCCCTGCTTAGATATTTAGATAAGTATGTGTGACAGTTATTAAGGCGATCGCTGCAATCTTGCCATCTAGATCGGATGTTTTATAATGTTATGATATAAAGATATGTTTTTGCATAAGTTAATCACATCAGTTTTTAACCCAAAGTTAATCGTTTATTAGCTTTGCAAAAACTAGAATTGTAGTAGTGACAACTATGCCTCATCCATAGGTTTCAATGAGATGTCGCATTTTCGAGAATTAGGTGTAACGAAACCAATTATCTAAACAAGGTGTGAGGAGTAAAGGAAAAATGTCTAATCTCTTATGGAAATCCTTAGTGGTTAGCCCAGCAGTTTTGGGAGCAACATTGTTAGTTTCGGCAACAGCAATGGCGGCCCCAAACCCAACCACAGAAGTATCAACAGCCAAACAACTAGGTGTAACCGAAGTTGCCCAACAGCCAGAAATATTGGCTCAAACAACCATAGATCAAGTTAATCGCTACAGCAACGAAGGCAACCAAGGCAATTCTCAGTCTCAAGTAACATCGGTTTCTCAATTTTCCGATGTACAACCTACTGACTGGGCATTCCAAGCATTGCAGTCCTTGGTTGAGCGCTATGGTTGTATTGCAGGTTATCCGAATGCCACTTATCGCGGTAATCGTGCTTTGACCCGTTATGAATTTGCCGCTGGTTTGAACGCCTGTTTGGATCGGGTTAACGAATTGATTGCCACAGCAACAGCTGACTTGGTAACTAAACAAGATTTAGCTACCTTACAACGGTTGCAAGAAGAATTTTCCGCAGAATTGGCAACCCTACGCGGTCGGGTAGATTCCTTAGAAGCCCGGACTGCTGAATTGGAAGCGAATCAGTTCTCCACCACCACAAAACTAGTCGGCGAAGCCATTTTTGGTGTTACTGATGTGTTTGGAGGTAACACTGGTGACAACAACAATACTGTCTTCCAAGACCGGGTACGTTTAGACTTGCAAACCAGCTTCACTGGTAAAGACGTTTTACATACTCGTCTCGCAGCTGGTAATGCAACAGCCTTTACACAATTTGACAACGCTAATAATCCGATTGGTACTGCTGAAGGCACACAAACATTTCAAGCTGGTATCGGCGCTGGTAACAACAGCGTCAGGATAGACCGCTTGACTTATGAAGCCCCCGTAGGCCCAGCCCAAGTTTACCTCGCAGCTAGTGGCGGACGACACAGCCAATATGCCGCTGTCAACAATCCTTACTTTTTTGACAATACTGACGGTGGTAACGGCGCTTTATCTACCTTTGCTTCTGAAAGTCCCATCTATCGGATTGGTGGCGGTGCTGGTATAGCGCTCAATCTGCCCCTTGGTAAAGGTGGTGGTATTTTAGGTAATAGCTCAATCACTGCGGGTTACTTGGCATCACAAGCTAACGATCCGGCTCTTAGTTCAGGTCTTACCAACGGTGACTATGCCGCTTTAGGACAGTTGAACTTTAGTGTAGGCGATCGCGTGGCTTTAGCTGCTACCTACGTCCACGGATATAGCGCTAGTGGTGCTTTATTTGACTCTGGTACAGACGGAACAACTGGAGGTTTTGATGTAGGTACTGGACAAGCTAACTTTTTAGGTAATGCAGCCGGTCTTCCAACAAATACAGCAACCCCAGCTAGCAGCAACTCCTACGGTGTGTCGGCTGCGTTTAGACCTAGCGACAAACTGTCCATTAGTGGATTCGTCTCTTACCATGACGTTACAGGTGTAGGTGCAGGTGATGATTATCAAGCTTGGAGCTACGGTTTAGGGGTAGCCTTACCTGATTTCGGTAAAAAAGGTAACGTTTTAGGTGTTTTTGCTGGTGCAGAACCCTATTCCTTTAACCGCCCAGGCTTTGGTGGCAACAATGATATACCCTACCACTTTGAAGGCTTCTACAAGTATCGTGTGTCGGATAACATCTCTGTAACTCCTGGTGTAATCTGGTTGACCTCTCCTGGTCAAAACAGCGATAACGATGATGCTATTATCGGTACGCTCAGAACTACCTTCACCTTCTAGAGTGTTGATTATCCACTGACAATTTTTAACTCTATTTCTCCCCGCCATTAGGCGGGGTTTTTTGTTTTCGTTAATAATAATGGATAAACCCCAGTAGTTAACCGGAGTATACTAGAAAAGTTAGGAGTTAGAAGTTATGAATTATGGCGGGTTTGACATGAATAGACCAGAGTAATGCCCACTCTGCAAGTGACTTACACCGCGAACAGCTTTTTATGAGCGAGCTTTTTTACTAGAAGTTGGCGGTATAAAGCTACATATTGCGTAGCATCTTAACTCTACCAATTTGAAATTTTGAATTTTGAATTTGAGATTGAAGGAAAAAGCATTCGACTGAGCGCTCACGCCAAAGTCTCAAATTCAAATTGAATGACTCCTAACTCCTAATTTTTACCCCTAACTTATTGTTGCTTGTGGAACTATCCTGTAAATCGGAATACGCAATTCTCGCCTTATTAGAGATGGCCGCTCATTACGAAAGCGGCGAACCGCTGCAAATTCGACAAATTGCAGCCCAACAAAACATACCCGATCGCTATCTGGAACAGCTACTAGCAACCTTGAGGCGTGGCGGTATAGTTAAAAGTCAGCGTGGATCAAAAGGTGGCTATCTATTAACGCGAGAACCCCGAAAAATCATCCTTTTTGAGATTTTGGAATGTTTAGAAGGCTTAGAGGCGCGGGCTGGTGAAGAAAACGTTAATTCCAAAAGCATAGACAGTTCAGTTATAGAAGAAATTTGGCAAGAAGCAAGTCGCGCGGCAAATTCCGTCTTGCAAAAATATACGCTCCAGGAACTTTGTGAAAAACGAGATTCGCGGCGGCAATTAGATATCATGTACTACATTTAGTCAAGAGTCATTTGTTATTTGTCATTTGTCATTTTTTGATGACTAATGACCAATAACAAATAATTAATAATTAAGGACTAATTTATGCGAATAGCTCGTAACATTACAGAACTTGTTGGTCGTACACCCCTAGTGCAGTTGAACCGCATTCCTCAAACAGAAGGATGTGTTGCAGAAATTGTGGTGAAACTGGAAAGTATGAACCCATCGGCATCAGTCAAAGATCGGATTGGGGTAAGTATGATTAATGCTGCCCAAGAGGAAGGTTTAATTACTCCTGGAAAGACAGTATTGGTAGAACCCACTTCTGGAAACACCGGAATTGCCCTAGCAATGGCAGCAGCAGCAAAGGGTTATCGATTAATTTTGACAATGCCAGAGACGATGAGTGGAGAGCGTCGGGCAATGTTGCGAGCTTATGGAGCAGAACTGGAACTAACACCAGGAATGGAAGGCATGAGTGGGGCAATTCAACGAGCGCAGCAAATAGTTAATACTACACCAAATACCTATATGTTGCAGCAATTCCGCAATCCAGCTAATGCAAAAGTGCATCGGGAAACTACAGCCCTTGAAATTTGGGAAGATACCGATGGACAAGTCGATATCATTGTGGCAGGAGTGGGTACAGGTGGTACGATCACTGGTGTAGCAGAAGTGATTAAAGCACGCAAGCCTAATTCCAAGGCGATCGCAGTTGAACCAGCCAATAGCCCAGTTTTATCTGGGGGACGACCAGGCCCCCACAAAATCCAGGGAATTGGTGCTGGGTTTATTCCCCAAGTACTCAAGATAAAATTGATTGATGAAGTGATTACCGTCACCGATGAAGAAGCGATCGCTTATAGTCGGCGTTTGGCAAAAGAAGAAGGGCTACTATCTGGCATTTCCAGTGGAGCAGCTTTATGTGCAGCAATTCGCGTCGCCCAACGTCAAGAAAATAAGGGACGTTTAATTGTGATGATTCAGCCTAGCTTTGGTGAGAGGTATTTGAGTACACCGTTGTTCCAAGACCTGGAGGCAAGGTTAGCCACTAGCGTCAGTTAACGATACATTGAATTAATGGTCAATTATAACCACGTTTCTAACCATTACGAAACTCTCAAAGTTAGTCCAAGTGCAAGCCTTGCGGAGATTAAGCAAGCTTATCGCCGCTTGGTTAAGTTGTTTCATCCTGACAGTAATCAGGAAACAGCCGATCGCGAGCAAATTATCCGCATCAATGCAGCTTATGAGGTCTTAGGCGACAACCAAAATCGCCGCAATTATGACCAAGAACTGCAAGATGACTCCCAAAAATTAAATAGCGATCGCCAACAGCGTACAGCATCAGCGCAAAATCATTACCAGACAAGAAGAAAAACTGGACGGGATGTTGACGAGCAAGTTGAAGAGTGGCTACGCCAAGTTTATCAACCAGTCAATCGCTTGCTTTGTACGATTCTTTATTCGTTAGAAGAACAAATGGAGCAATTAGCTGCCGATCCCTTTGATGATGAGTTGTTAGATGAATTTCAAGAATACTTAAAAACCTGTCGAGATGACCTCAAGCAGGCACAAACTACTTTTCGCTCCCTGCCAAATCCCCCCAGTCTCGCAAGAACGGCGGCTCACCTTTACTACAGTCTCGATCAAGTAGCAGATGGACTTGATGAATTAGGTTATTTTCCTTTGAACTACGATGAGCGTTATTTACACACAGGTCATGAACTATTCCGTATAGCTTCGAGATTGCACTGTGAAGCACAAGCATCTGTTACATAATTATTGGGCAGTAGGCATTAGGTATAAGTCAATATCACTGAATGTCAAAGGACAAATGACAAATGACTAATGACACATAACTTAGGAATTAGTTTATGCTGTAAACAGAAAAAGATTAAGAAATTTTAAATTCTGCTCATAGTGTACTCATGCAATGCATTGTTAATCGCCGCGCCCAGTTTGCAGCAAGTCATCGTTATTGGTTGCCAGAACTGAGTGAAGCCGAGAATATTGAGAAATTTGGTGCTGGTTCTAGATTTCCAGGACACGGACATAACTATGTCTTATTCATCTCCCTAGCCGGGGAATTGGATGAATATGGCATGGTGCTGAACTTGTCTGATGTGAAACACGTAATTAAACGGGAAGTTACCAGTCAATTGGACTTCTCTTATCTCAATGATGTGTGGGCAGAATTTCAACAAACTCTGCCTACCACTGAGAATATTGCACGGATTATCTGGCAACGGCTAGCACCTCATTTGCCTCTAGTCCGCGTGCAGTTATTTGAACATCCTGAACTTTGGGCAGATTATATGGGAAATGCAATGGAAGCCTACCTCACCATCAGTACTCACTTTAGCGCCGCACATCGGCTAGCTCATCCTAAACTCAGTAACGAAGAAAACACTGAGATTTATGGTAAGTGCGCTCGTCCCAACGGTCACGGACACAACTACCATCTAGAAGTTACTGTCAAAGGTAAAATTGACCCGCGTACTGGCATGATTGTTGATTTAGGTGCCCTGAATCAAGTGGTAGAAGATTATGTGTTAGAGCCATTCGATCACACATTTTTAAACAAAGATATTCCCTACTTTGCCGAAGTTGTACCCACTGCTGAAAATATCGCACTTTACATTAGTAATTTACTGCGATCGCCTATTCAAGAATTGGGAGCTAAACTTTACAAAGTGAAGCTGATTGAAAGTCCCAATAACTCCTGCGAAATCTACTGTACTGAGTCTGAATCAGATTTAGCCAGTGCAGCCGCGAGTCAGCCAGTATTGGCAAGCGTTTAGGTAATTGAAAATTTAGGCATAGGACATAGGGAATTTATCTCATCCCCATGCCCAATGCCCACCTAAAAAAGTTTACTAACTAAGCAGTTAAAACCATAATCTCATAGCGATTTCTGCGTTCACGAAGTGTCTCGGAACGAGAATCGCTAGCAAATAGCTCCAGATCAGCAGTCGTCCAACGCACTGGAGTTGTTTGCATAGAAACCCCCTAGCCTTTTCCTAAATCATATTTTAAAAATACCGACGACGGGCGGAATGTCGCAAATAGCGATAAATGCCCCACGCTAAAACTCCTAAAAAGAGATTTAGTAAAAAGCGACTAAATATAAACCACAAAATATCAGTGTCAAAAAACTTTGACGGACTCAAAGGACTAACAGTCCTGACTAAGAGAAACAGCCCAAAAATAGCATTTCCACCCAGCACGAGAGCAAACAACACTAAACTCCTCTGCCAGTAACGGCGCTGGAGTGTACGTTCTGAAACCAGGGTAATTACAGGTTTACCTTGCACTTTTCGCAGTAATTGTTCCAGCCGCCAAAACATCCACAACAGAAATGGAAATAAACCGTAACTCAGGAAACGTAAGGGTAATGAATAACCCCAAGCACTAGATAGGACATTAACTAGGGCATGACAGATTACAGAATTTAGCCAAGCCCTAAAAATAAACTTTTTGTCTCGATTTAAGCGATTTTTAGAAGAAATATAAATTCCTAATGCATATCCCCAAGGTGCAGAGAACATAGCATGGACTGGCGTGCCGATAGTACGTTCAAAAACTGATGCTGTACCGTGGAAAAAGTAAATCCAGTTCTCTTCGGCAGTGAATCCAAGGGAAACTGCGATCGCAAAGAGGAAAACGCTAGAGTGAAGTAATCGATACTTGCATTGCAGATAGTAAGTTGGGATAACAACCGCAGCTAACTTGCAGCCTTCTTCAATTGGGCCTATTTCCACAAGCTGCCGCAAGGCTGTACCAAGAAGCGTTCGCTTAATCTGATGCCAGTCCACAAAAGAGTTCGCTACATTTTCAAAATCCCATTCGAGTCTAAGGGCTAAAAAACCAGATATTGCCCCAATGATAAAGAACATCAGTAACTTTAACAGAGGTGGGGCAAATGGCATCCGACAATAATAGTAGCCGAGCAGCAGTAAGGGTGGTATTGCTGCCCACAACAGTAGAGATAAATCAACCACTCACCTGAGCGATCGCTGTACGGTGACGGTGGGTATTGTTAGTGATAGTAGGAGTTTGGAAACCCGCCTCAACAATAGCTTGCTCAATGTCCAAAGCAAAATATTCATCTAAATAAGGTTCAGTACTTTTGAGCAAAGTCAAAATGTAGGCTGGCATTTTCTTGTAAACTTCAGATTTGGGATTCATATCCATGATTGCCAAATAGCCACCCGGACGCAACACACGCCGCATTTCAGCTAAAATCTGTCGGGTTGCTGATTGGGGTAATTCGTGGCACATCAGGAAAATGGAAACTAAATCAAACGAGGCATCAGGTAAGCCGGTAGATTCTGCTTGGGCATGAAGCCAGTTAATTTTAGCTTGACGTTGCCCAGCGCGGTAATTGGCAACGGCTAAAAAGTAGGGAGATAAGTCTAAGCCTGTAATTTTGGCATGAGGATAAATTTCTTGCATGGTAAATGTACTCAAACCCACACCACAAGCCAAATCTAGGATGTCTTGGGGTTGATTGGGGATTTGCGCTTTGAGGATATCGTGGTAACTTTGGCGCAGTTTAGCATCTCCTTCTGCTCCAGAATCTTGCCAAATTCCAGCATGGACAGTACGAGCAGCAACCTCTAACTCGCAAGCAGCTTTCCAACTGAGGTTTCCACCTTCGTAGGCATGGAATGTCCTCAAATAGTATTCTGGGTAGGAAAGCTGAGGATTTTCTACTTGAGCTAAATCAGCCTTCCAATCACGCGCTTGTAGTGTTTCGACTTCTTGCGTCCAAGGCACACCAATTCTCTCGGCACGTTTAATCATCATTTGTCTAGCTTGATGCTTGGCTAGGTTAGCTAAAGGCTGGATTGCCAGTATGCCATTCACCAAGCGGGAAGCTAAACCAGGATTAGTGTTTACAGCAGCAGTCATAAATTAGTTTGCATTTAACAGCTTTTTCTACTTATGACATAGTTGCTGGAGGCCAGTCTAGATGCAAATTGAAAAACATTCTGGGGAATGGGGAGTGAAGAAGGGAATAGGTTACAGGTTATAGGGTAGAGGATAAAGGTTATTCTCTATGATCTGTAACCTAAAACAGTTTCCCCATCTCGCATCCAAAAGGTTATTCCCTATCACCTGTAACCTGTCACCTAATCCCCATGACCCATTCCCTACTTTGCACTAGGCTTAAGAGCTAACAACATCTCTAATTCACTGGTGGATTTATCAGGGCTAATAGCGGTAAAACCAATACCGCGAATGGAATTCAAAATGGTGATGGTATCGGCGTTAGATGATACAAAACTATTGATCGGGGGCACAGTTTTAGTTTTATCCATATCTAGGTAGAAATAGCCGCCGTTGGGCTTTTGCAAAGAACCAGTCACGGCTTTGAAAGCGTCGCTAGTGTCAAGAGATGGATTCTTGCGATCGCTAACTGCGTCAGCAATGGGGCCACCAAGAGCTACAAATACAGTATCTTGATCCAGCCAACCATGTGCCAATAAAGCTCCTTGTCGGGGAATTTGCCATTCAGTTACGTTTTTACCACCGATATTTCTGTTGGCGACGTTGATTTGTTGGGTTTTTGCAAGAGCATCCAATTTTGTCAAGGTGGCTTCGGCAGTTTTGCGATCGCTAGTATCAAATACTAAAGCACCTCCAAAACCAACATTCGCTAACACTCCTTGATTTGATGGAATCGCACCAAAGGCGAATTCCCCATTCATCCAGCCAAAAATATCCTTATCTAGGTCTATATTGGCGAATTTCAGTTGTCCTCGCGCTTGTTCCAGAGCTTGCTTCATTTCTGGATAATCTTTTGACTGCTCTACCAGCACTTCCCAACCACGGCTGATGCCATTTCCGCTAATCAGAGCAAAGGTATCGGCAGGAAATTGCCCGATTATATTCCCAGGACTTGATTGATACTGAAATTTATTTAATTGCGGATCTAAATTAGCGATCGCTTTTACCCGTACTCCCGCATCATCAACTCCAACACCCGCTACCACAGATTTTATCTGCTTCAGTTGCGTCAGGGTTTGTGGCGGTAACTGCTTTGCCTGGGGATTTCCAGCGGTTAATTGCTGTATCATCTCGGCATAGTCTGGTACATAAATTTGGGCAAGGCTGTTTTTAACATCCACTCCTTTAAGAATGCTGCTAGCACCTTCTTTACTAGCAAAAGAAGACTGTCCCTTAAAGGTATCAATTGCTTTTTCTACAGCTTGCTTTTCGGGGGCTAATACCAACTGACTATCATTTAAAACTACGCTATACGTCGGCTTGCCATTTTGTGTAGTTTCAACAATTTTTTGACCTTGATAGTCAGATTCCTGTAATTTCACCCCTTTTTGTGACTTCAATTTGTTAGCAAAATTCAACGCGCTGAGTTTGTCCTTGATTCCCACCACTATCAGGATATTTGATTCCTGCTGTAAATTTGTTGGTACATTAGGTGCCCCAGAGGGCACGTTTAACTGTGCTGGTTTGACGGGATTTGGTGGCAATATAGCAATCATCACACCACCAGCCCAAGGCTTTATGTCTTTTTCATAAGAAATGTTACTGTCACTGAACATTTGCTTATTGAAATCTTCCAGACCTTTTGCTACTAACTTTTGTGCTTCTGGAGTGCCAAACTGCTTTAATTTTGCCCAGGCTTCAGAGTCATTAGTAATATAAGTTGCCATCAGTGCTGTTGAAGGCACTACTTTAGCACTACCTAGAGCGTCTGAACTACCTCCTGGTGAGCTTTTAAAGTACGTGTAAGCCGCTATACTTCCTACGACAACAACGGCAGCACCAACAGCAGGAATGAGAAATTTTGATTTACTTTCAGGCATTTTGTTATCCTCTTTTGCTCAGATTGTCACCGAGATTTATACAAGTGTCACTGTAGAGTTTTCGGATTTATTAGTAATTTTCGCTAATCCATCGCTACTGGAGTTTAGACTAACCCATCACAAAAGGATTCAGCCGCACACTCGTTGACAAGCTACACGTCTACTTCCTGCTTGTTGATGTTGCTTTTGATATGCATCATTAATAGGATCTTAATCATAAAGATTCTCAGTTAATATGATGTCTCAATTAGCAAACATCCAACTTAAAAGTGATTTTTCACCACAAATGGCGTTTCTGCAAATGAAATACATCGCAATCCTCTCTGATTTGTGAAAATTGCAAGACTGAAATTCCCAACTTTTCTAAAAAGTTGGAAATCTCATTATTTACGAATGATTTAGGGATTGTTATAACACTTGGATCTCGCAGTCCATCTATACAGCAAACAAGCTAGCGATGTCTACGACGGGCTACGCCTACGCCGATTTGTTAAAGAGGTTAAGAAGATTTGAGAAGCGCAACGTCAATCTACAAGCGTTCTCTCTGAGCGACTTTTACGGGCACTTGCCAATATGGGAGTTTTTACGGAGACAGAAATCGGTTATTGTACTCTCACACAACTGGTATCCTGCATTTAGTTTCAACTCCAGTTGGTATTTACTGATAAAATTAGTAATCCTACAAATTAGCGGTCTAAAATTACTCTCAAAAATACTTCAACCAGATGAGGAGCGAATCTGCAAATGATATGCTGTTCGTTTTAAACAAAATAGCGTGTTCAACAGCAAGCTATCCTAAAGTTATAAAAATAATTAGGAGTATTTGTACTTAATGAGAATCTATCGAGGTGCAAGAGACTCTTGACTCAATACCAAAAAAGTGCAGAACATCAGCAAAAGTAAATGCGGCAGGGATATGGAAAAAATCCCAGGATCGGTAGCCGATCTTGGAAATTCGGGTGAGATTAATTTCAATCTGCCAATCCCAAAGGTGAGAAGTCACCTCCATAATGCCCTGTTGAGGGAAATACATCAGATACCCCTATTTTACTTAATTACATCCAACCAAGCCAGACTTTTCAGGATTACAAGGTCAGTAAGCATCAATGTCGCAGTCTTATTTTGATACAGATAATAACGGACACAAACCTTTTGAGTTACCGGGAGCAAGACCACACTACAACCCCGATCGCCCCGGACAGGTAGAGCATATTTTTCTCGATCTCAGCTTGGATATCCCCAAGCAAAGCTATCAGGGCAGTTGTAGCATTCGCCTCTTGCCAATCCGTAATGGTATTGATCGTTTGACTTTGGATGCTGTCAACCTAAATATCAAGTCTGTGCAGGTGGACGAAGTGCCACAAAATTATGACTATGACGGCGAACAGCTTTCCATCCAACTTTCTCAGCCAACCCAGATTGGTAAACGCTTGCTGATTGCGATCGCCTACTCGGTGGCAAAACCGCAACGCGGTATTTATTTTATTCAACCAGATAAGCACTACCCAAACAAGCCTACTCAAGTCTGGACTCAAGGTGAAGACGAAGACTCTCGCTTTTGGTTTCCCTGCTTTGACTATCCAGGACAACTATCTACTTCAGAAATTCGCGTCCGCGTTCCCAACCCTCTCGTGGCGATTTCCAACGGCGAATTAATTGACACCACAGAAGATGGTGATTACAAAGTCTATCATTGGTTACAGCAACAAGTTCATCCTACCTACTTGATGACTTTAGCAGTAGGTGATTTTGCTGAAATTCGAGATGAGTGGAACGGTAAAGCTGTCACCTACTATGTAGAAAAGGGACGGGAGGAAGATGCTAAACGCAGCATGGAAAAAACTCCCCGAATGATCGAATTTTTGAGTCAAAAGTATGGTTATCCATATCCTTTTCCGAAATACGCCCAAGTTTGCGTTGATGACTTCATCTTTGGCGGAATGGAAAACACTTCTACAACACTGTTAACAGACAGATGTTTACTGGATGAACGCGCCGCCTTAGATAACCGCAACACTGAAAGTTTAGTTGTCCACGAACTCGCGCACCAGTGGTTTGGTGATTTGGTGGTCATTAAGCATTGGTCTCATGCTTGGATTAAAGAAGGGATGGCTTCTTACTCTGAGGTGATGTGGACAGAACAGGAATATAGTTTAGAAGAAGCAGCTTACTATCGTTTATTGGAAGCTCGTCGTTACTTAAGCGAAGATAGCAGTCGTTATCGCCGTCCAATGGTAACGCACGTTTACCGAGAAGCTATTGAACTTTACGATCGCCACATCTACGAAAAAGGATCTTGTGTATATCACATGATTCGGGCCCAATTGGGAGATGAGTTGTTTTGGCAGGCAATTCAAACATTTGTCCAAGATAATGCCCACAAAACCGTAGAAACAGTAGACTTACTCAGAGCGATTGAAAAGGCAACCGGACGTAATCTTTTGTTCCTATTTGACCAATACGTTTATCGTGGTGGTCATCCCGATTTTAAAGTAGCTTACTCTTGGGATGGAGATGCTAATTTAGCAAAAATTACAGTCACTCAAACCCAAGCTGATGAAGGTAAAAATGGCAGTAAGGATTTGTTTGATTTAAAAATACCTATTGGTTTTGGCTATACCCAACAAGAAGTGAAGAGTGAGGAGTTAGGAGTTAAAAATAATTCCAAACTCATAACTCCTAACTCGCAACTCAAAACTTTTACCGTTCGGGTGAATGAACGCGAACAAAGCTTCTACTTTCCTCTAGAAAATAAACCCCAATTTATTAGCTTTGATGTTGGAAATAATTACCTAAAAACAGTAGTTTTAGAATATCCAATCGCGGAGTTAAAAGCACAGTTAGAATTCGATCCCGACCCGATTTCGCGTAGTTATGCAGCAGCAGCTTTGGCAAAAAAAGGTGGGTTAGAAGCAATCATTGCACTGTCTGCATCGCTAAAAAATGACCCATTGTGGGGTGTGCGCGTGGAAGTGGCGAAACAACTAGCCCAAATCAATTTAGATCAAGCCTTTGATGGCTTAATTGCTGGGTTAAAAGATAAAAATGCTTACGTACGACGAGCTGTAGTGGAAGCACTTACTCAATTCAAAACAGCTGAAAGCTATAAAGTTGTCAGAGGTTTAGTGCAAAAAGGCGATCCCAGCTACTACGTGGAAGCAGCAGCTTCTCGTGTAATCGGGGCGATCTCTGCGAGGGGCTTCGCCTACGCCTCATCAAACTTGGAAGAAAAACCCAAGGAAGACAAGGTATTAAAGCTGCTGAAAGGCGTTTTAGAAGAAAAGGCGGGTTGGAATGAAGTCGTGCGGAGTGGTGCGATCGCCGGTTTATCTGAATTCAAAACCTCAGAAGCAGCTTTGAATCTGCTAATCGAATACACCAAACTCGGTGTGCCACAACCCCTACGTTTAGCCACAATTCGCGCTTTAGGAAAGATTTCTGTAGGTCAAAGTCCGGCTAATTTGGAACGGATTTTAGAAAAATTAACAGAATTAGCTAAAGAAAGCTTCTTTTTGACGCAAGTGTCAGTAGCAGCAGCATTAGGGCAAATGGAAACACCTAAAGCCGTGGGGATTTTGCGATCGCTAGCTGAACAAACAGCTGATGGGCGTGTACGTCGCTCTGCTGAAGAAGAAATTTCCAAGGTGCAAAAGAACATTGGTTCAGAAAAAACCCTGCGTCAACTGCGTGAAGATTTCGACCAACTCAAACAACAAAACCAGGAACTGAGAAGCCGTTTAGAAAACTTGGAGGCCAAATCTAAATAGCACTACATGATAATTAAAACTCGGTATTGGTAATTGTGGCAAAGCTATTACCAATTACCACGGTTTTAGTTGATGCTGTAATTTTATTTTCCACTCAAATCACAGGTATAAATAAACATAGTACCAAGATCCCCGGCTTCTAACAGAAGTCGGGGATCTTTATGTTGTAAGCGGTTACTGAGTTTCAATTTGCATATATAGATACATATTTATATTTATATAAATTAAAGTTAAGAAAAGATAAAATCATCAAAAAGATGGATAAGTAGTTGTAGTTTTATAAAGTATAATTAAGAAAAAGATAAACAAATGTAGGCAGTAACAGATGCTAAAATCGCGTCGAACATTATCCCCAAAGGGTATAGTTCTAGTTGTTTTAGATAAAAGACTACCGCTATCCTGAACTTGCAACTAACTTGTGGGTTAGGAGAAAAACAATCATTGTAAATTTTTCAGTTGAAGAGGCAAAAAAAGGCGTGGGTCAGTATCAACCTGCTCAACTAAAACTCTATAATCCAGATGCGATCGCTCGCTACTATAGTTACCGTCCTTGGCTAGCCTGGGGGCGAGTGCTGAGAATTATCTCCTCCTTTGCAGGATTTATATTCAGTCTGAAGTGGGACGAGTGGCAAGATAAAGTTGAGCAAAACAAGGGTAAACGAGCTATCCAGTTGCGAGAACTGCTCACCCGCCTCGGCCCGACTTTTATTAAAGTTGGTCAAGCCCTCTCCACCAGACCTGACCTGATACGCAAAGATTTCTTAGAAGAACTAATCAAGTTACAAGACCAGTTACCACCTTTCGATAATGCGATCGCTTACCAGATTATCGAAAGTGAACTAGGCCGTCCAATTCACGAAAGTTTTAGCGAACTGTCACCTCATCCAGTCGCAGCTGCTAGCTTGGGTCAAGTGTACCGGGGTCGTCTGATCAGCGGTGAAGAAGTCGCCGTGAAGGTGCAACGCCCCAACTTACACCCGGTAATTACACGCGACCTATATCTGATGCGTTGGGCAGCAGGTTGGCTAGCTCCTTGGTTGCCTTTAAATCTCGGTCACGACCTAACTTTAATTGTGGACGAGTTTGGCACGAAATTATTTGAGGAAATTGACTATATTAATGAAGGCCGCAACGCCGAGAAATTTGCTAGCAACTTCCACAATGACCCACAAGTAAAAGTTCCAGGCATTTATTGGCGTTATACCAATACCCACGTTCTAACCCTGGAGTGGATTGACGGCTTTAAGTTGACGGATACTCAACGCATCCGCGAAGCAGGTGTAGACCCAGAAGCGATTATCCAAATTGGTGTTACATCAGGATTGCAACAGCTTTTAGAATATGGTTTCTTCCATGCTGACCCTCATCCCGGCAATTTGTTTGCTGTAGCCGATGGTCGTATGGCTTATATTGACTTCGGCATGATGGATCAGTTGGAAGAAAGCACCAAAGAAACATTGGTAGATGCGCTAGTGCATTTGGTGAATAAAGACTACACCGACTTAGCCGAAGACTTTGTAAAATTAGGGTTTCTGACTCCAGATACGAATATTTGCCCGATAGTGCCAGCATTAGAAGCAGTGCTAGGAAACGCTATTGGTAAAAATGTCAAGGATTTTAACTTCAAAACTATTACCGATGAATTTTCGGAACTGATGTACGAATATCCTTTCCGAGTCCCGGCAAAGTTTGCTTTGATTATTCGTTCTCTAGTTACCCAAGAAGGTATTGCCCTTAGCCTTAACCCCGATTTCAAAATTGTGGAAGTGGGTTATCCCTATATAGCGCGGCGGTTGCTGACAGGAGAATCGCCGGAATTACGACGACGATTATTGAATGTGTTGTTCAAAGATGGTAAATTTCAGTGGCAGCGGTTAGAGAATTTGATTGCGATCGCTCGTAGTGATAACAACTTTGATGTATTGCCCACAGCGCAGATGGGGTTCCAATACTTAATGTCGGAAGAAGGCAAGTTTCTTCGGCGACAGTTGGTGCTTGCTCTCACCGAAGATGACCGCCTGCACACCGAAGATGTCCAACGCCTGTGGAACCTAGTTAAAGATGACTTAAAACCGGATCGTTTATTAAATGTAGCGATCGGGATTTTAACAGAGTTATCCAGAGAAGGGGCAGCCGCTATCCTGCCAAAAGCGACATTAATTGGGTCTTTTGCTGAGAACCAGTCAACAAATAAAAAGTAAAAAATCTTGAATATAAATTAGGAGTTTTCATGTATTATTTTCCTGAGCAACCGCCTTACTTTCTCCTACTTGTTGGCTTTTTGATAGCATTAACATCTGGTTTGGCATTATCTGGCACTTTGAAAGTAATTGTGCAGAACTGGCCAAGCGAACGAGCAGAAAATACTCAGCCACGTTCCTCACTGAAACAATTACTTGTACCATTTATCGGCATAACAGGCGGTACTTGTCTATTTATGTCTTCAGGTTTAGAGATATTTGGCTTTCCCTCATCCTTGGCTTTAGGAGTTGGTCTACCAATTAGTCTGTTTACTTGTTTGCTAGTTTGGTTGCAGTTGGGAAGTATGATGACCTTTATAGAACGCGAAGGTATGCAATCTTTAGATTTAGATTCTTTTTCTTAGAAAAGAGTAGGAAATTAATAATTCAAAATTAAAGAGAGTCTGAAACTCTCTTTAATGTTTATTGAGCAATTCTATGCTTAAAGTTGCGATACTTTAGCTTAATATTGTTTATTCTTTGTTGAATAAAACTACTAGTGGACTTTTGCAGAAGTGTTAGCTTGCTTGGGCGCTTAAAGCTTTGAGGACGTTTTTCAGGTGATTTTAAATAGCGATAATATAAGAAAACATCGCGGTAAGCAATATCAACATCTTCACCCCCACAAAGCCTCGTAAAAGCTGAAGAAGATACACTCATATAGTGTAAGTATGTCAATTTCTGCCCTTGATCGTAAAGAATATTATCTACAACATCAAATTTAGAAGTCCAATGGCAACCAGTCGCTTTACCGTGATAGGCGTAATTGTAGTAAGAAATTCCACTACGTAAAACTAAATAGTTGAGAACTGTTTGATCGGAATCTGCCCATGCCAGAGCATCAGCTTCACCTGCTTCTAAGTTTGCTAGTAGATTTGCTAACTTAGCATCGTCAAAAACACCTTTTTTAGAAGCAAACCAACCAGAACAAAAAATTTGATTCCTAATATCTTCTATCGGAAAAATCTCACCTAGCTTATCTTCTGTCCAGTTGAAAATATAATTTAAATCGGATCTATATTGAAAGTCATTGGTAATCCAATCATATTCATCTAACTTTTGATAAACATCATCGAGTGATTTCATCAACAAGGTATCTCCATCAAAGAAGATATACTTGTCAAATGGGCCATCTAGACAACAGAGCTTTCGATGTCTTTCTATGCGATAATTATCTGGCAAGCCATATTCTCGCCATAGCTTTAACGCCCTTGGGTGAGCTTTCCAGATCCGAGAGCCAAAGTCCTCCCAGTAGGCTATGGAATCAGAATTTTCAAATAAAGTAACATTATCTCTAGATGCAATTTCTGCCTTTACTTTGTCTAGCTGGTCATTATATGGAATTACACAAACAGGAATTTCTCTACCAGCATTAGCTTCTATGCTGTTGAGCAAAGCAACTAGTTGGTCATAGACAACATCATTCGCTAAGGTGTAAATACCATCAATCATTGGGATACTCCTAATATTAAGTACGCGCAGAAACAAAGGGAAATAAACGGCGAGTCAGCTTGGGAATGAAGGCAAATTTACCCTCATGAAGATAGCGATAGTGTTCCCACAATTGCCAATAGGGACTACCAGTTTTCATCCGCGTACCAGCCCAGTGGAGATATTTCAGTCGTTGTCCTCGGTCATAGAGGGCGTAATCTTGCTGTTGAAAATTTTGCGAACCTGCCCAACTACCAGGCCCTCCCCCAGGAATTTTGACGAGATTTCCACGTTTAGAAATTAGTTTGAGAACAAGATAATTTAGAATTGGTTGGTCTGTAACTCCTTGAGAAAAATCGAAATATTCGCGATGTGCTGCACACTCGCGTAAAGCTTCATCCATTTGTTGTTCGGTAATAACTCCTTTTCTCGAAGCCCAAAAACCACTGTTGAAAACATCTTGAAGTTGGGCATCGGAAAAAATTTGCTGTTCTTTCACAAATGGGGAAAAAATATTTCGCAGCTTTTCATTAGCATGATGGTAATCACAGCAGAAGAAATCGACTTCTGAAAGTTTGTCTAAATTGTCAGCAATTTTTTCAAAAACGACAATATCCGTATCAATATAAATAAATTCATCTAAAGGCCCAAACCACGCCACCAGTTTTCGCATTTTGTTGGGTAAGGCGAGGAAATCTCGGTCAAAAATTTCTCCAATGCGTTTGGTAAATGTTTCAATAAGTTCTAAATCTGGGAAAATTTGGACGTTGTGTAAGGTAGCAAGCTGTTCTGCTACCTTGTGATAATTGTCATTAAAAGGTATGAGATAAATGGTAACTTCTGGGTCATAGTAACGAATGCTATTGAGTAAAGCAATAGCATTATCGATAACGCGGTCATTGGCAACTATATAAATGCCCCTACTCATAAATTATCCTTGGTTAATTAACTTAAGTTTTTGCAAAGCTCTGGTAAGTAAATTTGGCACTGGAGCGTCATTATAATTTTTAGGAGGATTGGTAAATACTGGACGCTTTTCTGGTTCGTGTAAGTAACGATAATAGAGAAATAACTCTCGATAGGGAAACTGAATATTTTCTCCAGCACAGACTGCTTGATTGATATTAGGAGGAATCCCAATGTAATGGAGATAAGTTAGTTGATTACCGCGATCGTAAAGAATATGTTCTCGTTCCTCGAAGTGTTTAGAACTAGCAGAACATCCTGTTTTTTGATTATCTGGTAGTTGGCGAGCAAAGTTATAAATAGAAAGATTAGACCTCATTACCATATAGTTGATTAATGGTTGCTCGCCAGCACCGCCATACAAAATTTCTGACTCGCCATTTTGTAAATGTGATATTAGCCAATCTCTTTTTTCTGAGTCAAATAGCCCTTGTTTAGCGCCATAAAAGCCTGAGCAAAATATTTCGGAATCAATGCGTTTTTGCTCAAAAACTTTTAATAATTTAGGAGAATTAACATTATATATTTTACTAACGTCTGTAAATTGGAAATCGTAGACCACAAAATCATAATTATCTAGCTTTTCAAACACTCCTGCAAGTGACTTCATTACCAAGGTGTCTGCATCTAAATAGATAAACTTCTCGAATGGCCCATCAAAAGCGCAAAAACGACGATGAGCGCCATAAAGACGGGATTTACTCCGATTCAATCGTTCTGGGGCTGCTGTGAGCATAAATTGATCCCAGCGGTTGATTGATTCTTGGTCATCGTAAAGAAATACATTAGGGCGTTTAGCTATTTCGTCAGCAATCCGTTGTGTCCGATCGTCGAAAGGATAGATACAAACGGGAGTTTCTGGCCCTAAGATAAGATCAATACTGTTGAGCAAAGCCACCAGTTGATCGAAAACATAATCATTGCCAAGGGTACAAATACCATTCATAATTTATGAGTGTTTCTCAACAAAGTTTGATAACCAGTTCAGCAAGTTTAATTTGTGTAAAATGATTTGACGTGCTTCTGCGATCGCATCTTTGGCAGCATACCAAGCATCAGGTGTAGCTGTCACTTCTTGGATGTAAGCAATGCCTTTTTCATCTAAACTGGGCAACCGCAAAAAACTACCCGGTGGCAATAACTTATCAGCAGCCGGACCACCATAGTAAATTGGTAAACACCAAGCAAGTAAACTATCCCAAAGTTTCTCACTCACATACCAATTATTATCAGCATAGTTTTCAATTGCCAAATTGTAATAGTATGGTGCCATGCCATACCATTTGTTACCTAGTTCTCCCGAACTGTTCGCCCATTCTGGTAAGTTACGCCCATACAAATCAAATTTCATCCCACTAGATTGCAAAGATTGTAAAAAATCTAAACGCTGGCGATGGTTGGCTGTGCGGCTAATTCCCGAAGTAATCCAACTACATGGGGCAACTTTTGGGGGCGGTGGCATTTCATTTAAATCTTGAAATGAATTTGAGTGATACCAAATAGCAGGCATATAGTCAGGAATGGGGGCAAAATCATCGGGGCCAGAAACGTACCCGCAATACTTCTGGGCTTCTTGATAATTATGATTAGTTATTTTTACAACCTCATCTAAAGGCGGTTCTCTGAGCAAATAAATAATTCGCTCTTTGTTGACACCACGCAGTAGAGATTCAACATTTACTACTGGTTTTTGCTGCTGTTTGCGAAAACTATCTAACCAAGATTTTTGCGGCGATGCTTGGGGAAAATCAAATTGATATAGCAACATAAAATCTGGTTTTTGTGCCATTTTCAACATTTGCATATTCTTCCAAACACCAAAGTAGTGCGGAGTTTGTTGCCATAACCAATCTTTGTTTTTAGCAAGACCTGAATAGCTGCTAATCATGCCAACAGTTTTAATAGTCATAAATCGTATTTATTCGGTTATTTTTGTACCGTTACCCTAAAATTGGTGGACGTTGATCTTCTTCTACGTAGCTTAATATTTTGGTAATTCTATTCTCCCAAGAAAATTGCTGGGCAAAATCTATACTAGCTGCATAACCCTCTATTTTTCTCGGATAAGTTTCTAAAGTATGTTGAATAGATTGGGCAAGTTTATGCGGGTTATCTGGTGTACACCAACTGGCAATCAAAGGCGATGTTTTGAATTCCATTAAAGGTGGAATCTCAGTTGCAACTATAGGAGTGCCAGCAGCCATGTACTGAAAAAACTTAACTGGATTCGTGAAATCTGCTGATTTTCCAGCGCAGTGAGGATGAACCAAAATATCAGCTGCTTGAAACAAGCTGACTAATCGTTCTCGTGGAAGTATCCAGCCTAAGAATTTAACGTTTTCGACATTTTTATCTCTGGCTATTTGTTGATATGCTTGTACTTGTGCTTCTGTTCCTCCTGTGATGATAAACTGAATTTCTGGCAATTTTTTAGCAGAATCAATTAAGAGATCGACTCCTTTGAAAGGATACAAAGCGCCTGAATAGACAGCTAAATGCTTACGTCCATTGATAAGTAATTCTTGCCGCCACCTTTCGGCTTCTTGGGGCTGTCTGATTGAAAATGATTGATTGAATCCGTTATGTAGCCAAACTACTTTTTCCGGTGGCATTCCATTTTCTATTAGACTTTGCCGGATGGGTTCTGACTGAGTTATCGCTATTTTAAAATAGGGACTGTGGATGATATCCTGCTCAAATTTTCGGTCTTGAAAGTAGTGACGTTCATAGATTGTAGGAACTTTATTTTTGACTGCGGCTTTCACAAAGTTCCAATCTCGCGTATGGACAACTTTAGTATGAGGTAGGATATGAACTGGTAAATAATATTTGGTTACTACTGTACTGGAGTTAGTAAATTTACCACCGATTCGATCGATAGGCCAAGGCATTGGCAATGCTGCAACTTTGAGCTTTTCTTGCACATCGTAAAATTCGATAAATTCTCTTCCAGGTTTTTTGGGTTGATAAGGATAAATTAACGATAGGAAATTAACAGAAGAATTTTTTTTATCTTGATAAATTAAAACTGATGAGTAGCCTAAGTTAGCTGCGGCGTTAGCACAAAGAACATCATGAATTTCGTGTGCTGTGTCAGGCTTGAATGATAGCTCTCCGGTGTAAAAAATATATTGATTTTTCTTTGAAGAATTTATCATTTTTTTTGGGGATGATAGGTTTTTAAAGATTGTGGTATAAGTATTTTTGTTCCTGACATTAACTAAAATTAAATTTTATTTTCAAAAAGTTTTAATATATCTAATAGGTAAATAGCAGATTGATAAGATTCTGCAATTAATAGATTTTGTTTTTGGGGTTCGGATTCTAATTTATCGACTAGCAAGTGCAGAGAGCTAATCAGAGGATAGAGACGCGTGCGAAACTCATCTGAGATATGACTAAAGTTTTGATACTGGTTATGTTCATCTTGATTTTGGTCTATATCTGACGATAACTGCCAGTTAATTTTCAGGTTAACTACATCGCTGAAGAGATCGATGGCATTGAGAACTCTTAAAGCTGAGTTGTATGATTGGTCAATTAATTCCTGGCGTTCTTGAGAATTGTCTACTAAATCGTCAACTAATAGTCCCAGGAAACCAATCATTGAGTTAAGCCTTGTACGCAGTTCGTGAGAAATGCGGTTAAAGCTAGGATTAGTTTTGGTGGAAACTTCAGTCTGATCGGCAAATTGCATTGAGTAGAGGCGTGAGTAGTAACCACCTTTTTGTAAAAGTGTTTCATGGGTTCCCACTTCTACCACCTGTCCTTGATCTAAAACGGCAATTTGATCGGCTTTTTGGACTGTGGAAAGGCGGTGAGCAATTACCAGGGTTGTACGATCGCGACTGAGATCGTCGAGTGCAGCTTGTACTAAGCGTTCGGAAACGGTATCTAAAGCGCTGGTGGCTTCATCTAAAATCAAAATTTCTGGATTTTGCAGGAGGGCGCGAGCGATCGCTAATCTTTGCCTTTGTCCACCAGACAACATGACGCCGCGATCGCCAATTTGGCTGTCTAATCCTTGAGGTAATTTATCAATAAATTCATAAGCATTTGCTCGTTTGGCTGCTGAGATAATTTCATCTTCTGTAGCTTCAGGTCTTCCATAAGCAATGTTATTTCGCACCGAGTCATTAAAGAGAAATGTATCTTGACTGACAATCCCCATGTGTGTTCTGAGAGATTTGATATCAAAATCACGCAGGTCTGTGCCATCGATAGAGATACTGCCAGATGTCGGATCGTAAAATCTGGGTAAGAGGTCAGCTAAGGTGGATTTACCTGCACCAGAACCACCTACCAAAGCGAGAGTTGTAGCACGAGGTAAAAATAAACTTACATCTTTCAGGACTAACTTTTCATGACTAGGGTAGGCAAAGGTAAGTGAATTGAAACGTATTCCTTCTTTTAATTCTGTGTATATAATATTACCGTTTTTCATAAACGGCTTGCGATCGCGACTTAAAAAATCACTCACTATTTCTACGCTAGTAGCACTATTGGCAAAGCTACTACGAAGACTATTTAACTGAGAGACCAAAGGCAGCAGTCGCAGTAATACTAATAAATATGTCAGTAGTACTGTTGAAATGAAAGAAACCTGGTTGGCAAAAAAAGTTTTACTCAAGAATACAATTAGAAGTAAGGCTACTACTCCCATGACCTCACTTATCGGCCCGATCGCTTGTGAGTTTACCTGAGATTGAAAATCTGCTTTTTCGCGATCGCGGATTAATTTGGTAATCTTTTGATATTCTCTGTCTTCATTAGCGGTTGACTTTACCAAACGAATTCCATTCAATGTTTCTAAAACACTGATGGAATAAGATGTAGACATTTCTGATAGTTGTTGACCAAATTTCTTCGCTCTACTAATTGTGTATTGATTGATTAATGTTATAAAACCCAATAAAATTGTTGCTGCGATTGTTAGCTGCCAAGAAATTGCTAATAATAACCCAACAAAAACTAAAATTGTAATTATTAAAATAATTAAATTGATAATACTACCGATAGCGCTAGAAGTACGGGCAGTTTCCGAACCAAGGCGATTAATAATATCGCCTACTTTCGTTTTTGAATAATAGTCTATATCAATATCTAGCAATAACTCTAAGCTAGCTTCGCGAATATCCGCATTTAATCTCCGAGTGAAAATACTCGATGTTAAAATACTAAAATAACTAGATAAGTTTTTTAATAAAATTATAAATATAATTGTTCCAGCCATTCCCAAATTTCGATAATTTTCGGGAAGATTATCAAATGGGAACATCACAGCTTTCAGAATCGGAGGAAAACCAGTTAAATCTACTGGTTGTCCAACAATTCTCAAAATTACTGGCACAATCAAAGTCACACCGACACCATTAAATAAAGCTCCAGAAAATCCCAACAGCATTGTTAGGAAAATTAAACCTGGATAGGGTTTGGCGAATCTTAGTATTAGTTTTCTGGTAGACATTGGGTATTTTTATGCCAATTTAACTTAATTATTAATAATATTCACAATTGAGCAATTACTGACTTGAGCGTAGAAGCCATAGCCTCTATGCTATAGTGTTCGACACATCTTTCTCTTGCCTTGATACCTTTCTGGCTTGCTGACTCTAAATTCTGAAAAATCAATTGAATTTGTTCAGCAATTTGCTCAGGACAACCAGGCTCGACTAAATAACCAGTATCACCTAAAAGTTGGGGAATATCTCCAACACGTGTTGATAATACAGGTTTAGCCATTGCCATCCCATCTGTCAACTTCAAGGGAAATTGAGCGCGAGTTTCTGGAGTATCTCGCTGGGGAACAACTACAATATGAGCAGCTGCTACCAAATCAGGCATAACGTCGGCTGGATACTTAGGTAATTTGATAATCCAACGTCCCCACTTTTGTTGAAGTTGTTTATCATAATCATCATAAGGACTACCACCTACAATTACTAGTCTCAAGTCTGGTTGATTAAGTTTATCGAGCGCCATGAGAACATCTTCTAAACCTTTATAAGGTCTTGGCGCACCGGGAAACATTAAAATCCGATATTCAGATAAACCATAACGATCTCTACTGGATTCAGGATCGTATTGAGCGGGATCGAATAAGGAAACATCTTTGCCATTCGGAACAAATGTACCACCAAAACGCTGCTGCAAGAATTTAGTATGCACTGTCACAGCATCAGCGTGACTTACCAAACCTTCCATCCATTTCACATATAAAGTATGATGAGGATTTTTGAGTGCGCCCTGTGGTTTCAATAAGTCCCTAGCTAATTCTTTGGGTGTAGGATGATAATGCCAGTTATCACCGCCATGCCAGCTGAGTTCCCAATCATCTATGTCTAAAATTAATGGCTTTCTAGTGAATATTTTCCTTAATAGTCCAACTCCAAAACTTGCTATTTGGGGTTTGATAGCATAAATTATATCGCCATTGATTTTTGGTAAAAATTTTTGAATTTCTCCAAAAAACTCTGGAAAGTCTTTGCCTGGTAAGTTATAAACGTTGAATTCGGATGGTAAATTTAAATAGAAGTTCTTTCCAAATAAAAACCCCATAATTTCAACTTCATATCCTAACTGATTGAGAGCTTTTGCTATCAAGTATGCACGCAGAATCGCTGCACTTGATAAATCTGAAACCAACAAGGAGATTTTAGAAAATTTTCTCACTATTTTTATACTTATTTTTATTTAATTTTCTCAGGGTTTGTCAGATGTTGCTAAATCTGCAAATATTAATTTAATTTGTTTTGTCGGAGTTGGAGCAACTAAATAAATTAGGTGTCAATCCATCAAGATACAAAATTTTTCTGAGGAATTTTTAAGATTTCATGGTAAAGTGCCAACATCTCTGAGGCAACAGTATCCATTGTACGTACTGGCTGGATACCTTGACGTAATTTAGCTAGTAAATCGGCGTCTTTGGCTAAAGTTGCGATCGCTTCAGCCCATGCTTGGACATCTTTGGCTGGAACCAACCAACCATCAATGCCGTGACGGACTAACTCAGCAATTCCTCCTAAATTTGAACCTAGTACGGGAATGCCCATAGCTTGTGCTTCTAAAGCAACTATGGGGCCAGTTTCTAACCACTGCGACGGTATTGCTAGTATATCGAAACCTGCTAATGCCTCTGGTACTGCTTCGCGTGAAAGTGGTTCAGCAATCCGAATCCGGCGATCGCTGCTCGCGATCGCCATAACTTTTTCACGATTGGCAGCCCCGTATTTTCCCGGATGAGTAGCATGGAGAATTAACTCTACAGGTACATCATTCGGTAGACTATGTACGGCTTCTACTAAAACTTGTACCCCTTTAGTTTCTTGCCAGCGGCCCAAAAAGCCGATTTTTAATGTAGAGTTTTGTAGTTTATTTGGTATTACTTCACGTTTGAAAGTGTTAGCAACACCTTGTCGAGAAACAGTAAGTTTTTCGGGAGGAACATTGTTTGCAACAAAAGCATTGTATTGCCAATTACTCGTTACAACAATGCGATCGGCTAGTTTTGCTAGTTGCATCAAATTGCGTCTATGTTGAGACACTAGGGTAGGAATACCAAGAGTTTTACCAAGTAGACGCAGCTTGAAACTTTTAGAGGTAAGTAATTTTGTTTCTGCTGCGATGCCAACATCCAAGGGAACTTGACCTAAAGCCTTGAGCATCCAAGGCGATACTTGCTTTGCTACTCCCAAACATTGACTACAATTAACAGAGTCAATCAGCCCATTGCAAGGTTCTTCACCCCAGCGCATCATCGTACCACGCAGACATATAGGCTCAGGTATGTGGACGGTGACTACAGTAGCCATCCCTAATTGGCGGGCGAGAGCCAGATGATGTAAACCGCAGTCAAATCGCCATGAGTGTTGATGGTATACATCGGCTCGATTGTTTTCTAACCAATTAGTAAAAGTTTCAAAGCCGCCGTGGGGTAGCTGCTTGTGTACCTCTATCTTGCTGGGGTTAGGGAAAACAGGATAACGATAAACTGAGATGCCATTGTATTCGTAGGCATCTTCTTCTGTACCTTGTTTAGGAGCAGCAACAATACTTTCTAGTCCATGTACTTGTAAGCCATGCAGTAGTGAATCTAAGTATACTTCAGCACCGGCTGATGTATCAGGAAAATACCAGCTAGTTGTATGGATTAGCTTCATTTATGAACCTGCAAAGAAAAAATTGGAAAGCTCATCTTTTTGTACCACGATCGATTGCTCTATCTAGTTGTTATTAACATCTATCTTTTATAAATAACCCAAAGTGAATCTATAAGATTCCGTATTATCCGTATTAATAGTTAGTATGTACAAGTAAAAATTTTCAATGACTGATTTGGTGTTTTTGAGTAAAAAAGACAATTTAGGACAAAAAGAACAGAATAAATCTAACTTAGCTTTTACACTTCCTCCCAGAGAAATTTTACTGATATACTCAAATCATAATTTATAGTTACTTGTCATATTTTTAAGTATTATTACGGTTGTGTACTATCATAGTATTTATGGACTTTCTCAACCTTTTCTCACTGAGATATTTAAGATTGCTGATAAATTCCAAAGTACTTACTTGAAAGGGAGATATTAATGCAAGTAATCAGGCTTGAGGCACTCTCAGATAACTACATATTTTTGCTGGTGGATCGCCAGAAACAAATTGCTGCGGTTGTCGATCCAGCAGAGGCTGAACCAGTACTAAAGCAACTTGCACAGTTAAAAGTTGAGTTGGTGGCAATTTTCAACACACACCACCACAATGACCATGTAGGTGGCAATCAGCAATTAATAGAACACTTCCCGCAACTAACAGTCTACGGTGGCGTCGAAGATCGCGGACGAATTCCGGGACAGCAGGTATTTTTGGAACAAGGCGATCGCGTCCAGTTTGCAGATCGCATAGCTGAAGTTATTTTTGTTCCCGGACATACCCGCGCTCACATCGCTTACTACTTTCCCCCCGAAAAAGCTGGTGAGACAGGCGATTTATTTTGCGGCGATACCTTATTTTCTGGCGGTTGCGGTCGCTTATTTGAAGGAACACCAACCCAAATGGTAGATTCTTTAACCAAACTACGCTCTCTACCAGATGATACGCGTATCTGGTGTGCCCACGAATACACTTTAGGAAATCTGCAATTTGCTCTTACTGTGGATGGCGACAATGCCGACTTACAAAAACGCTTCAATGAAGTGAAAACTTATCGTAGTCGAGGAGAAGCTACCATACCCTCATTGCTGGGAATGGAGAAGCGAACCAATCCCTTTTTACGTTGGGATCAGCCATCATTACAATCAACCGTTAAAGGTAGCGATGGAGTACAAACCTTTGCGCGGATACGGGAAATGAAAAATAACTTTTAGATATTGGGCATTGGGCATTGATTATTCTCCCCTGCTCCCTTGGTCACTGAGCGTAGCCGTACCACTTCGTGGAAGCAAGCTACGCGTAGCGTCTCGTAGAGAAGTGCTGCTCCCCTGCTCCCCTGCTCCCCTGCTCCTCCAACTTTCTAGCGCTAATAGTTGCGATCGCACCCTTCCTTTCGCTAGGATCTGTAAGCTTTAGGGTATGGGCAAAGCTACTTGAGACAATATACTCATTTCAGGAGTTCTAAGTTCTGAAAAAACACTCGTTATTAAGGACTGTTTACTCAGCACTGGCTCAACGCCCTGCTACAGCTAACAGCACTGTTTTAGTGAGCTATGCTGCTCAAACCCACCCAAATTAATCAGATTTTACAGGAAAAACGAAAAACGATGGCGAAACGCGTGCAGTTAGTTTTAAATCAGGATATCAGCAAGCTAGGAAAATCTGGCGATTTAGTGGAAGTAGCTCCTGGCTACGCTCGTAACTATCTGATTCCCCAGAAATTGGCAACCAATGCCACTCCTGGTATTCTCAAGCAAGTAGAACGCCGTCGCGAACAAGAGCGTCAACGGCAATTAGAACTCAGACAACAAGCTCTTGAGCAAAAAGAATCTTTAGAAAAAGTTGGCAGCTTGACAATTGCCAAGCCAGTTGGTGAAAACGAAGCAATTTTCGGTACTATCACCACCCAAGATGTTGTAGATGCAATTAAGGCAGCCACCGGTCAGGAAATCGATCGGCGTGGAATTACCATTCCCGATATTAACCACCTTGGTACTTATCAAGCCGAAATTAAGCTGCATTCGGAAGTAGCGGCGCAAGTCGATATTCAAGTAGTCGCTAGCTAACTCAGCAGAGGGACAAAGGGACGTAAAGATGTAGGGGATGAGGATGAGGGAGCAAGGTAAGTAAAAGTGAATAACTCCTAACTCTTGTACAGACGCGATTAATCGCGTCTCTAATCCTACACAGACGCGAGCGATTAATCGCGTCTCTAGCAAAATCTTCAAAACTAAAATCGTTTATGGCTGAAGAATTGAGTTTTCAAGGCGATGATAGCGATGCCTATGGCGGTAAGCTACGCCTCCCACCACAAAATATTGAGGCGGAAGAAGCGATTTTGGGGGGTATCTTGCTAGATCCAGAAGCGATTAGTCGAGTTAGCGATCGCCTCCTTCCCGAAGCTTTTTACATTAGCGCTCACAAAGATATTTATCAAGCAGCTGTAAGGCTCCACGCCCAAGGTAAACCCACAGACTTACTCTCAGTTACAAGTTGGCTGACCGATCATGATTTGCTTGCCCGAATTGGTGGTAGAAATAAATTAGCAACTCTGGTAGACCGTACAGTGTCAGCAGTTAACATCGACGCCTTAGCAGGGTTAGTCATGGAAAAATACCTGCGGCGACAGTTAATTAAAGCTGGTAATGAAATTGTACATCTTGGTTACGAAACAGAAACCGAGTTACCACAAGTTTTAGATCGGGCAGAACAGAAAGTTTTCGGTGTTACTCAAGAGCGTCCCCAATCGGGTTTAGTTCACATTTCTGATACTCTAATTAATAATTTCCAGGATATTGAAGATAGAAACCAAGGCATCGCCTTACCTGGGATTCCCTGCGGATTTTACGATTTAGATGCCATGACCAGCGGCTTTCAGCGTTCTGATTTGATTATTGTTGCTGGCAGGCCATCAATGGGAAAATGCCTCAGCCATGATTCAGAAATAGTTTTGGCAGATGGAACAATTACCACAATTGAAGAATTATATAAACAACGTCATGTTTCGACTCCGCTCAACACAAGTGGCTCATTATTGACGCTAAACAACGACTGGAAATTTACCTTTACTCAACCCTGTGCATTTGTAGATGATGGTATCAAACCAGTTTTTCGAGTAACAACTCGCTTAGGTAGGTCTATTGAAACTACAATCACTCACCCATATTTGACTATTAAAGGCTGGGAAAAATTAGAAAATCTGACAGTTGGCGATAAGATTGCTGTTCCGCGAAAAATAAATGTATTTGGTACAAAAACTATCCGTGAGTGCGAAGTAAAGTTATTAGCATACTTAATTGGCGATGGTGGTTTAACAAACTGCACTCCACGATTTACAAATAGTAATCCGTTATTGCAAGCAGAATTTTCTCAAGCAGTTGCTGATTTTGTTGGTTTAAAAATTCGCTGGCAAGATTCTCAAGGAACACGCACACCATCACTTTGTGTACGTGGAGACTTGGAATTTATTGCAATTCAAAGACAGATTTTTGCTAAAAGTTTTAAACTAGCGATTCAATCGCAGTCATTGACAGGAAAAGAAATAAGCCAATTGGTTGGAGTCAGCCCTACTTTACTTTGCGCTTGGAAGCAAGGAGAGTGTGTACCAACTTTAGAAACTTTTGAGCTATTGTGCGAAATTTTACAATTAGATTTAGAAGAGTTTGTATCTCATGGATTTGCTTGTATGAGCAAATCTCGGAAGAATTCGCTAACACTTTGGTTAGAAGAATTAGGTTTGTGGGGCAAAGATGCTCATTCTAAAACTATCCCAAACATCGTTTTTAAATTAGAGCGATCGCAAATAGCCTTATTCCTCAATCGTCTCTTTGCTACTGATGGATGGGCTGCACTACTTACTAGCGGTCAATCACAGTTAGGCTATGCAACAGTCAGCGAGAAACTAGCAAGACAAATTCAACATCTTTTATTAAGATTTGGCATTATTGCATCACTCAAAAAAAGGTCTGTTAAGTATAAAAATACCCGCAGACCAGCGTGGCAATTAGATATTACTGATGCCTTATCTATCAAAACTTTTATCGCAGAAATAGGTATCTTTAGTAAAGAAGAAGCAATAGCAAAAGTTGCAGATGCAATATCTCAAAAAAGATATCAAACTAATCGTGACTTGATACCTGTAGAGATTTGGGAACAAATAGCAGTAGCAAAAGGCAATGAAACTTGGAGTAGTTTAGCTAGACGGGCTGGTATTCAAGGGCCAACAAATATGCATGTTGGTAAACGTGCTTTCAAGCGGGAAAGACTTTGGATACTAGCTACAGCTTTAGATAATTTACCACTTCAACAGTTAGCAACTAGTGATATTTATTGGGATGAAATAGTTGCAATTGAGTCGGTGGGTAACAAACAAGTTTATGACTTAACAATTCCAGAAACACACAATTTTGTTGCTAATGATATTTGTGTACACAATACAGCCTTTTGCTTAAACCTTGCTCATAATATCGCCGCTTCTTATAAATTACCAGTTGCTTTTTTCAGCTTAGAAATGTCAAAAGAGCAACTGACGCAACGTTTATTAGCTAGTGAAGCGCAAATTGAAAGTAGTTATTTGCGAACTGGTCGCCTGAGTCAAACGCAGTGGGAACCTTTAAGCCGCGCTATTGGTATCCTCTCCGAGATGCCAATTTATATTGATGATACGCCGAATATTACAGTTACACAAATGCGTAGTCAGTCAAGAAGACTGCAAGCTGAAATAGGAACTGAATTAGGATTAATTGTAATAGATTACTTGCAATTGATGGAAGGAGCAGGTGATAATCGCGTACAAGAATTGTCAAAAATTACGCGTCAACTCAAAGGTTTAGCGCGGGAATTATCTGTTCCAGTAATTGCTTTATCTCAGTTGAGCCGCGGGGTAGAAGCGCGTACTAACAAACGCCCAATGTTGTCAGATTTAAGAGAATCAGGTTCGATTGAACAGGACGCGGATTTAGTAATCATGTTGTACCGCGATGAATATTACTCTCCCGATACTCCCGATCGCGGCATTGCAGAAGTAATTATAGCTAAACATCGCAACGGGCCTACGGGTACTGCAAAACTTTTGTTTAATCCACAATTTACAAAGTTTCAAAATTTAAAAATTTAGTCAGACTAAGTAATTATTTGAGCAATGAATGAGCCTGATTTACTCATTAATGATGTATTTTTGCCAAATAGTCATTCTCTATTTGATAGTCTTATATCCATAATTAACTGGGATGAGCGTATACGGGCACGAAAAACAGCTAGCTTTGGTTCACCATATAACTACTCAAACATTTCTTACGACTCATGCCCGATGCTGAATGAGTTACTTCCTATTATTGATAGGCTTGAAAAAAACTTTGGGTTTCGACCAAACAATTGTTTAGTAAATTACTATACAAATGGTAACTCAACAATGGGATTTCACTCCGACTCAATTGATGAACTAATGGACGATACTGGTATCTCTATTATTTCGTTAGGGGCTGAAAGAATAATTACATTTCAGAATAAACAAGACAAAAGCATTGAACATAGTTACTTACTCAAAAGTGGTTCTCTACTTTTTATGCCTCAGAAGACACAGCAATACTGGAAGCATGGAATTATTAAGCAACCAGAAACATTAGGACGTATCAGTTTGACTTTTAGATTGTTGGTATAGTCGCGGCAATCCGATCAAAGTTACAGATACTTTTTCTCATATTTTCTAGCTATACTTCTGCCCCATCTATCTTCTTAAATACCTAATTTATCTGATAGGGCATTGGGCATTCAGAACAGAGAGAATAGAAACTTATTTTAATAATTCTCCCTTGTCCGCAGTACCCAATCCCCAGTCCCTAGTCGCTATTTTACTCCCAGCAATTCCACTTCAAAAATTAGAGTTGCATTGGGTGGAATCACGCCACCAGCACCACGAGCGCCATAGCCTAATTCAGATGGGATGATTAACTTACGAAGGCCACCTACTTTCATGGTGCTAAGTCCTTCATCCCAACCTTTGATTACCTGTCCAGCACCGATTTTAAAGCTGAAGGGCTGGCCGCGATCGCGTGAACTATCAAACTGAGTACCATCTTCTAGAGTGCCGACATAGTGAACTTCAACCGTTTGTCCAGGTTTAGGAGTCGCTCCAGTCCCCTCTTTTAACTCCACATACTTTAATCCAGAGGGAGTGGTTACGGCATTAGCATCAGACATAGTATTACTCGCAATTAAGATATTGTTTTCAGTTACAGTTGTGGAAGCTGGCGGCGTTTGGATTAACTCGGCAGCAATGGCAGTATTCTGTTTACTGCTTACTTGCCCCACAACCAAAAGCACAACACACACCAGCATGAAGGCCACGCTGAGGAAAATTGGTTTCAAAATCAGTTCTCCTTACTTAGGTATCCTGGCAAAAAGATTACCAACAAGACACATTTAGTTTAAATCAGAAAGGACATTCTAACGCCAAAGCTTATTTTCTAAATCGCGCAATTGCCGCTCTAAACGGTCAATTCTACCCCTCAACTCGTCCACTTCTGACTGGCGAGCCACCCCCAAATCCTGCATCATATTTCGCATTTGCCGTTGCATTTGCACATCGAAGTTTCCCTGTTCCGACTTTAACTGTTGGGCAATATCATCTATTACCGCCTTGGCTTGCTCAGGATTGAGCTTACCGTCTTTGACTAAATCATCGCTGACTTGCCGCAGTTTTTCTGCGACTATAGACGTTGTACCAAGGCCTACCATCATTAGCTGTTGCAACCAGTTGTTGTTGTCCATACTCTCTTCCTTTTATCTTATTAACCAGCCGACCCTTGCTCCTGAGTTTAGGCAATCAAGCTTCTTAAAGCGTAGTTATTCTAGCCTACAGCTCTATTTTGGCAAATTGGCAAGCACAAGGATAAGGATCGAAGGTCGTGATTATACAACTCCTCAAGTTTAAGGTTGCCCAAATTTACCTAATTTACGATGTTATAGGCAATTCCCTATAAATTACAAAGCTCACACTCACCCCTGGCGGTGAATGTGAGTAGTTTATGGGAAGATTTTATCTAGAAGGAGGCACAAATTTAGACAACAGCGATCGCTGAATATCTAAGATCGATCGTTAAAGAAGAAGTTAAATTTGTGTACGCCATTTTTGAAAAGCGATTTCGTAATCCTCTGATTTACTCTGATAAACACTCCACCAATGAAAAAATAATCCTAACCCCCATCCTAATACTGGGAAAATAGCCCAAAAATAACTAGGACTAGTGATTAAATTTAAGAGAATGAGGAATAAATTCACTGCTAGGAAAGAAACAAAGTGTGTCCAAAAGGCTCTGCGTCGGAAAGTATTAAATCTGTGTCGTAAACGTTCCTCTTCTTGTTGAGCCAACCACTTTTGTTCAGTTGCTTCCAAAATGTTAGAAGAAATACCTAACTCAGATGCCATTTCTAAAAGCTGTTCTCGTGAAAATTCACCTTTGTCTTTACGACTGAGTGCTTTTTGCAGGATTTGTTCTACATCTTCTGAATCGTAAGTCATTTTAATTACCTTATAAGTTTGTGTGTAAATGCGCCTTTGATTTCACGAAATTATCAATCCGCTTCGTTCAATTCAATTAGCAAATGCATCCACATTTTGCACCCAATACTTAGTGATATTCACAACACTATTATTTTCTCACAATTGATTTAGGGCTACTGTATTTGTCAATACCTCTATAATTGCTTTGATAAGAGCGATCGCTGTTACGGCATTAAGCCAAACATTGTCATTATGGAGCAAAGGATTCTGGTAGAACAATTCCAGGTAAAAACCCAACTACATTTTGCTGCCTCAATCGAGTAAACATCGCTGAAATCAATATTTTGAATTTCCAAAAATATTAAATTTAATGGAAGATTTAAGATATCAGCAGGGGTGTACGCTACCTAGTAGTCTGTCAAGTTTGATTTGATCGGTTGGTAGTTTGTGCTTTAGCGCTAACTACCAACAATCCACACCCTCAATTATTTCTTGACAGACTAGTAGATGGGAATGCGTCAATAGAGGACTCAATCAATGGGATATGTAATTGCTACTGCCAATATGAAAGGTGGTGTAGGTAAAACCACCCTCACGGTCAACTTAGCTACCTGTTTAGCTAAAAATCATGGCAAGCGGGTGCTGGTTCTTGATTTAGACAGCCAAATTAGCGCCACACTCAGTTTGATGTCGCCTTTAGATTTTGCCAAGCTTCGTAAACAAAGTAAGACATTTAGGTATCTGATAGACGAAGTTATCAATCCAGATCCACAAGCAAAATTCACAATTCAGGATATTGTTCAATCCCAGGTTTGTAATCTTCCTGGACTAGATTTATTACCAGGAGATATCGATTTATATGATGAATTTGTTGTTTCAGAAATGCTGCATCAGCAAGCAACGGCTTTAGGCGAACAGGACTTTGAAACTATTTGGAATCGCTTTGAAAGGGTCTTAATTAATAACATCTTAAAACCAGTACGTCAAGAATATGATTTTATCCTTCTCGATTGCGCCCCTGGCTATAATCTCTTGACTCGTAGTGCTTTAGCCGCCAGCGATTTCTACATACTTCCTGCTAAACCCGAACCATTATCTGTAGTGGGTATTCAATTGCTAGAAAGACGGATTGCCCAATTAAAAGACAGTCACGGACATGAAACTAAGATAGATATAAAAATGCTGGGAATTGTATTTAGTATGTCCAGCGCTAACCTGCTCACTGGTAGATACTATAAACAAGTAATGCACCGCGTTGTCGAAGATTTTGGTGTCGATAAAATTTGTAAGGTACAAATACCGGTTGATGTCAATGTTGCTAAAGCTGTTGATAGTTTTATGCCAGCTGTTTTAAATGCTCCTCAATCAGCAGGTTCAAAAGCTTTCTTGCAATTAACTCAGGAGTTGTTGCAAAAGCTATAGCTCCAGTTAATCATTGATGAACAACATGATTTCTGATTTATGAAATTAGAGATATGAATGTAAAGACGTAGCAGTGCTACGTCTTTACAATGGTTTCAGGCAATAAATAATTAATTTCTGGAGATGTCTATTAAATTAAGTCGGAAATCTGAACCTTTCGATTTTCACAAAGGTCTGAAAAAAGAGAATTTCTATTTACTCTGCGAGAAACAAGCTACATGGAACAAATCTCAAATCCTAAAGTTAAAATTCTTTCTTGAAGAAAAATACTTTAGGTATGGAGTAAATCTAAAATCTAAAATCTAAAATTCCCAATTCAGTGACAAATGAGTTATCCTTTTCTAAAGTTCAGCAGTTATACGGAAGCTATAATCGGTGAGATTCAGCTATTGAGTGAAAAGGTCAGTAAATCTCACTAAGAAACAATGGTTAGTAACGATTCTGCACGGGCGGAGAACAATCAGCACTTGCTAATGCGCCTACCACGGACTCTAAGTTATCTCGAAACCTGGGGCTTTGGATTAACTGGTCATGTTGGATGGATTGGTACTGCCCCAATCATTCATGCAGCGTTAGGGCCGAAAGCTATCTTAGTTTGGTTTTTTGGCACGATTATTTCTTTTTTGCTTAACTTGCAGGTACAAAGTCTAGGTAGGCATTGGTCGGATGTTGCTGGAGGAACACCAAACTATACCACAAGGCTATTAAAGAACTTCCCTGGCTTAGGCCGTTACGTCGCATTAGGATACTTTTTTAGCTGGGCAGCAGCACCTGCACTGTATGCAATTATTCTCACCAACCTAATTAAAGTCAATTTTGAAACATTAGGTATTGCTTGTCCAGAAACTTTCTTAAAAGTCTTATTTACAGCGATTCCATTTATTTTAGCGTTCAGTGGTACTCGTGCTTTAGCGCTTCTACATTTATTTTTTGTATTCCCAGCGATTTTATTACTGTTATTGTTTTGTGTTCAAGGCGTAATATGGTTAGCTTTCTCATCTGCTAATTTTAATTTTCTCCCAACTAGCACACATAGTCTGAGCTTTCAAGAATGGGCAAAGTGGTTTTTTCTAGCTAGCTATTCAATTTATGCTTGTGAAACCACCTCTTCTTTTGTTGCTGATAGTCGCCATCCATATAAAACTTTAAAGTTTTTAACCGTAGCTGCTTGGTTAATTCCTCCGGTGTTTCTAGGTGGTTCTTGGGTATTAATGTGTTCGGCTCCCAATCCCACAATAGGTGACGATGCGTTCTTAAATTTAGTAGCAGCTTCTAAGCCTTTTTGGGGTGAATTTGCCCCCTTTCTAGCAACACTTCTGATTACTATATCTTGCCTTCTAAGTTCTGCTACAGCAGTTTCTAACTCTCCTCGCATATTATACCAGCTTGCCTTAGACAGACAGCTTGCTCCTATATTTACATTAGTTTCCCGTCAAGGTGTCCTTGGGCCTGCTATTTTAGTTACCTTTATCCTCAGTTTGCTTTGTCTAAATTTGGGAAATGTACCTCAACTTGTCACAGTAGCAGGCACCTGTTATCTCATGTCTATTATGGGTCTACATCTGGGATTATGGATGTGTCGTGGCAAAACATACGTGTTATGGCCTTGGTGGTCACTTAGTTTTTTCTTGGTAGAGGCGGTAGTTCTAATAGTGGGAGGTTTAGCTTGGAACTGGAGAGATTTCTTAGCGGGATTATTATTACCCATTATTTTGATGAGCGGAGATTTAGTGCTACGTCGCTTAAGATTTGCGCCATTAAACCCAAATTGGTGGACACAGCGTTACGATACTAAGTCTAGTAGAAATAATCCAGATTTTGTAGTATTACAAGTGATTGTTTTAGTATCATTGATTTGTATTACTGCCACAATCAGTTGGGTTATTCGCGATTTTTTAGATAGACTGTCTAATAATCCTCAAAATTCTTTCCTAGCGATTTTATTAGTGACACTTTCTTTTACAGGGGTTGCGATCGCTTGCTGGACAACTTTACCACAAATTATTGCTATTGATGAAGCACGCAAACAAGCAAGAAACCTATTTATCACTACTCTAGATACTGTTCCAGATACTGTTTTAGTATTAGATGAAGATGGGAAAATTTCTCAAACAAATGCCGCTGCTGAAGAATTATTTCAAACAAGTATTCAAGAGTTGCTTGGGCAAAACTTGAATCAACTTCTAATATGCTATCGTGGCAAACCGGAGCAATGGTCTACTAGAAGTGAGCAAAGCTTGAAAATTAACCAAGGTTTGCGAATTGTTGAATCGACGATTTCCCAGCCATTTAATTCTCTGCTACGAGAATATATTGTTATTGTTCGTGACATCACCAAGCGGAAGATAGCAGAAGAAGAATTAGTCCAGTATCGTTATCAACTTGAGCAGTTGGTGTTAGAACGCACTATTGAACTAATTAGAGTTAATCAACAACTTCAACAAGACATTGTTAAACGTCAAGAAGCACAAGAACAATTACTGCACAATAGTCTTCATGATGGGCTAACTGGATTACCTAATCAACAATTATTTATGGAGCGGGTGCAGCAGGCAATAGAACAGTCTAAACAGCAAAATAATTATTTATTTGCCGTACTCTTCTTAGACCTAGATCGCTTTAAAGTTGTTAATGACAGCCTTGGACATTTACTAGGAAATCAACTTTTGATTTCAATTTCTCATCGGCTCAAGTCAGTTCTGCGAGGCAGAGATATAGTAGCTCGTTTTGGCGGAGATGAATTCACAATTTTAATTGAGGAAATTGAAGATATCAACACCGCAATACAAGTAGCCGAGCGAATTAAAAAGGTGCTAGCTTTACCATTTCAATTAAATGAGCATCGGGTGTTTACTAATGTTAGTATTGGCATTGCTTTAAGTAGAGCGGATTATGAACAAGCAGCGCAGATTTTACGCGATGCTGATGTGGCAATGTATTGTGCCAAATCACTTGGTAAGGCACGTTATGAGGTTTTTGATCCAAAGATGCACAAGGGTGCAGCTTTGCTCTTAGAGTTAGAAACTGCTCTGCGAAATGCGCTGCTCAAACAAGAAGAATTTCGCCTTGATTACCAGCCAATTGTTTCACTAACAACTGGCAAAATTATTGGATTCGAGGCATTGATACGTTGGTATCATCCAGAAAGAGGACTTATTTCCCCTCAAGATTTTATTCCTTTGGCTGAGGAAACTGGAATGATTATTAGTATTGGTCAATGGGTGCTTTATGAAGCCTGTCACCAAATGCACAAATGGCATAAACAATTTCCAACCTCACAACCTCTGACGATTAGCGTAAATTTTTCTGGTAAACAAATTACGCAACCTGATGTGTTTAAACAGGTTAAACATATTTTGCAGCAAACTGGACTGGAGCCATGCTGTTTGAAATTGGAGATTACTGAAAGCTTGTTGATGGATAATTTTGAATTAGCTACCACTGTGCTTTCCCAGTTAACAGCGCTGAATGTTGAAATGCACATGGATGATTTTGGAACTGGCTATTCATCCTTGAGTTATCTACATCGCCTACCAATCAAAACCATTAAGATTGACCGCTCTTTTGTCACCAGTATAGGTAGTCGAGGAGAAAATTTAGAAATTATTCGAGCGATTGTGACATTAGCTCATAATTTAAATATGTCTGTAACAGCAGAAGGCATAGAAACTGTAGACCAATTAGCACAATTGAAGGCTTTACAATGTGATTATGGGCAAGGGTATTTTTTCTTACCACCTATGGAACAGGCAGAAGTAGAAATACTACTTGCTGCTAATTTGTGCGGAAAAAACTTTTTAAAAAGATAAAATCTTGGGAGCAAATTCTGTTTAGAGAAACACTTTGTCAAACTGGGCAATAAATTTCACTTGACAATCTATTCTTAATGTAGCGCTGATTGTAGTTGGAAATTGTCTACGTTACCCTGCAACCCTTCTTCTAACAAAAGTTCGTTAACAAAAGTATCAATTTTGTGCCGATCGATATTTTGCATGACTACAATGTGTACCCAATTTTCATAAATCGCTAACTGCCACTTTTTAATTAACCTTTGAGAAGGTTTTTGAAACACTACGGTATTAGAAAATTTATTGAGCATACATGGATATTCTCTGATTTTAAGTTGTTGGAAAAGATATTGCGCATTATCTATACAAGTCTTTGCTTCTTTGGCTAATCCATCATAACCTCTTGTTTTCATTGCATACCAGAGAATCAGAGGGGTATGACCGTTTCTAGAACCGAGAATTGTTGTATCTGATGATCCAATATATTCAATTTCTGTTTCAACTTTTTCTACCCATTTTTTCTTGGTTAAAACTACGCCGCAAGGTAAGGGTGAACCAATGAATTTAGCAGAAATAGCTATACTATCTATGGGTTTTTGAAAGTTAACTTGTGGAGCGCCATCTAGAAAGGGTAATATTAATCCTGAAAGGGCAGCATCACAATGAATGTAGTAATCTTTAATTTGATTGCGTTCTAAGATTTCGAGAACTTTGTCTAAGTTATCAATTGCGCCTTTGACAGTAGTCCCAATATTCAAATTGACGATCGCAGGATAATTACGATTTTCGCTAATGAGTTTTTCAAAATGTTCATAATTCATCTCTCCATTAATTTGTGAGTTAACAATATTATGTTGAATGCGGAATAGTTTTGCTGCTTTTGGTATGGAATAATGAGAATCTTGTGATGAGTAAAGAATACCATCGGGATAGATTTCTCTTGCTAAGAATATTCCATATAAATTACCTTCAGTTCCGCCAGCAGTAACATAACCCCAAAACTCATTTTCTGGAATTTTATAGAGTTGGGCAAAAAAAGATAATACTTCTTGCTCAAACTTACGAGAATGGAGACCAAAATCTGGTTCAATATATGGATCTCCAGCATTATTTAATAGAAGATTGAAAAATTTAGCGATCGCACTGTAATCACAACTTAAATTATATGGATAGCCTGCATGAAGCTGCGATCGCTGTTCAATTTGCAGCAGAAAATCAGCCAATTCCTTAGCGACTTTATTTGACATATCTTTGTATCTCTTAAATTTTGATTGAGTTAATGGATGTTTTAAACTACATTCTACGTATTAATCCATACCTTTAGATTTTCTTAATAATCTATTGGTTTGGCTCTTTAACTGTAGATAATACAGTGAAAATACTGACAAAGATTCAGTAATAATACCCAAATTTTTTCTACCAAAGTATATTACACTGAGAACTTCTGCATAATACGAGATAACCATAATGCGTATTACGTAAAATATCTTTTCAGTCGTTGACTGCAACCTGATTTAATCACATATTTAACTTTGTGCCAGTTGCGTAATTTCTGGGAATGACTAGGCTATACAAACGAAGTCCGCATAAGCGGACTTCATCAAGCTAAAAAGACATTTCCAGAAATTAAATATGCGTTATACAGAACCATAATAGAGACTTAGCACTGCTCGTCTCTATATTCTTTTTCACTTTAAGGTTGATACAAATAAGCAGCAGGATAGCAGGCTTGCCGTGACTTGTGCCGAGCATCTCTACTTACTTCGACTACGCCCTTCTCTGCGAGAGGCTGCGCTCATGACAAGTCGCTTGATGGAACCGGAGCCGAATGGGGGCAGGGGGAAAGAGTTAGAGATAAATCATTTGTATCAAGCATTTCGTGAAATGGTATTACAGCTGTTTTCAAGTAAATGAGGTACAAAATGCAGGACTTGCCCATCAACTGTCTACTTCCTTGCTCCTGCCTCAAAACCGTAGCTTTGTACTTCATATAAAACAAAACTGCTGTAAGGGACTTCTAAATAAAAAAATACTCAACTATTTAACCTGAGTTCGGGTTAAGTAGTTGAGTAGGTAAAAGCCGTTCCAGTTGAAGGCTAGGTTTCTTAGGTTGATGACAATAAGCGATTAATCCACAAAGAACGTTAACGCAAAAATTAACGGGACTAAACATAGGGCAGGTTACTGAATTTGTTGTTATTCTCAGATTACTACCTGTCCTTTTCCTTACCTCGAACTTAGGTTAATTAATTTCTTTAATTACGAACTACGAATTAACAATTACGAATTATATTGAGGGGGGTTTCAAATGATCATTGAGAACATTCTGGTAAATTTTTATTAGCGTAATTACAATCAAAATAAATTAAAGCTTCTCTACTAGAAGAAAATGTTGTAGTTGTGGTGTATGGGTCACTTTGTGGACTTGGTTCATATAGCCAAATTTTCAAATAGTAATTATTATTATCATCTGTAGACCATAATTCATAACGGTAATTACCTCCTGATCCCTCACTAGTTAAATAGTCAGCTAGTGCTGTATTTGATGTAGAAACAAAGCTCAATACAGTCAAAATAGGAACGACGGCTAGTTTTAGTATTTGGATTAATTTCATAAATGCACAAAAAACTTACTCCCTCTAGCTTCCTTTAACGAGGTGATTTTTGAAACTAGTAATTATCAGAGATATTTTGTGAGGATATCGTAAGACGCGATTTATCGCGTCTCCACATGCTTTATCGATATTTTTAGCAGCGATCGCACTATTTTAGGACTTACGCACGGGTAACGGAAAACGAACCACAGAGGGCGCAGAGTTCACGGAGGAATGAGAGTTTGAGAGGGTTTTTGCGTAAGTCCTATATTTATCAATTTTCTTGATTAAATAGCTGAAAACTGATATCAGTAAATTCTTCTAGAAAAGAGTCTGATTCATTCTCCAGAGGTTTGAAAAACTGGCTCTGCTGCTCTATTTGGGGTGCCGGAAAACACGAATAACTGTTGATTCTCTAGTAAAGCCGAACCTTCACCGAGATAACGATGAAGTCCTACTGCCATATCTCCTGTAGGAGTGAGTTTAAAACTAACTTCTTCAAAATCAGCTTCACGCAAAAGTTTGCGGACAGTATCAGAATGGCGAATACCTTTAGTCTCACCGCGAGTCCAAATGATCGAGGAACCTTTTTTACTTAATAAACTTAGGTTCCGAAGTAAGCGATTCAGTTCAGCTTCGTCAGCTAAATTGCCGAATATACCACACACAATCACAATGTCTGCTGGCACTGCTCCTGCATAGTTGGAAGAATTTGTTGCATCGCCATTAATAAACTCAATTTGCTTTGCCAAACCAGCTGATTCTATAGCTAGTTTTCCACGTTCCACTAACTTCGGGTCTAGTTCAACGAGTCGTGCATACACATCTTTTGCACGGGAGTGGTTTGATAGCGTTCCCAATAAATCCCTCCCATCACCCGCGCAAACACTGACTACACGAATGATTCCCGGTAAAGATACATCCAAACTATGAGAAATATATTCCCGAACAATTTGCAGTCGCTGCTGCAATTTTGGTTCACTATTGTAGAGATCGTGCCATTCAAACCAGTCTTTTGGCATAAGGGGCAATTTCCGTTTAATTTAAACTATCTTCTTGCAGAGTGCATTATTCACTCTTAATATAAAATACAGTAACTCGACACAGTTACCGTATTTAAGTCAGCCAAAAAACAGTATCACATAACTCTTCCAAGATCAAGTCTTATATCGCTTTTAGTCTAAATTCCAGTAACTGAGAAATGCTTTTTGTTCAGGCGTTCATCTCACTACTTCTATTCGAGTAAGTGCGAGGTTTCCGATCAATTAAGGTAGGAGAATTCTTGCTGCCTCGTCTAGTTTTCGGTTTTTTTCTGAAATGCTTAATAAAACTTTACTCAATTAAATGAAAAAGACTCTCAATAAGTCTGGTAGTATATCTTCAGAGTTATTGAGACTAATACTCATTAAGTAGGCAATGTATTTCAGCTATTTGCAAACTTTCTGAAAAGATAAGGCTTTTGACTTGCGTGGCTGTTCAAACACTGGAGTCGATGCCTTGATGGGCAGGAAACGCTGGATTAACCAACCTCTCAGGGCGACTTTTCAGTAAAGCACACAACTATTTATCAGGTGTCAATATGTCAAAAAAAATTGGTTTGTTTTACGGTACTCAAACTGGCAACACTGAATCTGATGCTGAAAAAATTCGGGATGAGTTTGGTGATGATATTGTGACATTACATCCCATTTACGAGGCGGATAGTAGCACTTTTGATGAGTATGACTTGCTGATTATTGGCTCTCCTACTTGGGATATTGGTCAACTTCAGAGCGATTGGGAAGGCTTTTTCTCCGATCTAGATCAAATAGATTTTAGTGGTAAGCTGGTTGCCTATTTTGGTGACGGAGACCAATATGGCTATAGCGATAACTTCCAGGATGCAATAGGAATTCTGGAAGAAAAAATTTCCCAACGAGGTGGTAAAACTGTTGGTTACTGGCCAACTGAGGGGTATGAATTCGATCAATCTAGAGCTTTGAAAAATGGCAAGTTTGTTGGATTAGCACTTGATGAAGGTAGTCAATCCGATCTAACAGATGAGCGAATTAAAACTTGGGTTGCTCAGTTGAAGACAGAATTTGGTTTGTAGAGATTTGGGGCGCACAGCTAGCTGTGCGCCTTTATTGAAGTTGATAATTTAGAAGTTATAGGTATTTATGTCTGATTCATTTGATATTTTATGGTTAAGTGCCAGTCCTGTTTTGCAGCGTTTTGATAAACCATTACTTGAATATTTATCTAGGTATATAAATGTCGCCCAGTGGGAATACCAGCAAACCAAAGATGAAGCGAGTTCCATAGATCAAGCTGTGGATTTGCTATATGAGTTTTTAGAATGGGGCGATCGCCCCGTGCATTTAGCCGGTCATGGTATGGGTGGTGCGATCGCTTTAACCTTTGCGCGGCGATTTCCGCAAAAAGTGCGATCGCTCACTCTGCTGGGTGTAGCGGCTCAACCTGCAAACAATTGGCAAGCTCACTATTACTTTCAACGACAGCTTTTTAGCATTAGCCGTGAGCTAGTTTTAGCAAGTACCGTTCGCAGTCTATTTGGAAATCAACCACCTCATACTACTAAAAAGTTAGTTGCTGCCTTAGATAAAGATTTAGAACAATCTCCCTCGTCACACTCTTTATTTAAGTTGGTTTATTTACCCAAGGGTGGAGTTTCTATGCCAATGATGGTATGTGGTAGCAAGACTGATCCGGTAGTCAACTCAACTGTATTGCATGACTGGTTAAATTGGTTGAAGCCAGAAGATAAACTCTGGGAATGCTCAGAAGGATATCATTTTTTTCACTATTTCTATCCTCAACAGGTTGGTGAAGAGATTTTGAGTTTTTGGCAACACCACCATCCGCATTTACTGGAAGCATCTGCACTATCTTTTAGTGCTTCTACAAATTAGTAACTTTGAGAGTGCGATCGCTAATCATTTTACCACTCATTATTGATAGTTCATCCTCTCAAGCTGGGTGTAATCATTCGGATAGGCGTTCTCGGAAATAAAGGCGATATAAATTACAAAGGCATTGAACTTCATTTCCTTTAAATTCAATTAAGCCCAGACTGCGTAATTTAAAACTTTGTTCAGAGTCTAACTTCACAGGAATATCACTCTCAATCACTTTTTTCATCGCTGCTTTTAACAATTTGTCTTCTTCCAGCAATGAAAGATAGGGATGTAAAAAGCCTCTAAATAATCCCTCATCAGTGGGAGCAACTTTCAAAAACCGTTCTAAAGTTAAATTACCTGTGGCAATATGATAAAGAGCAGTCCTTAATAAATAAGGATGACCATCAATCATTCCCCTTAATTGTCCGATTTCTGTATCTGACCAATTTAATTGATGTCGTTGGACTAATTCTTTTATTTGTGTGGCGTTGAATTCTCCTATTTCGACAGATAAGCCCACATTAAAGGGGGACTGATTGACATTTAAGGAAACATATACTTCTTGAGAATGAGCAATTACTAAACGTAATTTTTGCCAAATTTCCTCGTTTTTACCGTTTTCATGCCAAGCTCGGAGTAGAGCAAAAAATTCTTGAGCAATTTCGGGATAAGGAAAAATTTTATCAATATCATCTAAGCCTAATACAAGGGGAACATCAAGATTTTTTAATAAATAGTCTTTTAAATAGTTAGTGCAGTTAACTTGACTGCTTAAGCGTTTTTTCCAAGATTGATCTATTTTATCTTCTAGCCTTAATTCATAACTCAGAGTTGCACAGAATGCCTGTAAAAAATTATTGAGATCGGTAAGATTTTCTTGACTCCATAAATTAAGAGAAACTGTGCGATAACCTTTTTGTTTACTATGGTTAAGAATGCGACTCATTAAGGAAGTTTTACCCATCTTTTGCGGCGCTTTGATGCGGATTAACGCCCCTGGTTGGAGGATGGACTCATAACATTTAATTTCCACCTCTGGACGCTCGATATAAAAGGGGGAGTTAAGAGGAACTTGACCATCAGGGTTTTCACAAGTCACTGAGGAGTTGTTCTGTTTTACTTTTGGTGTTGGTTGTTCAACCGTGCCTAGATTAATTAACAATTGTTGCTTAATAAACTGACTCACTCCCTTGTAGACTAAATTCTCTTGTTCAGACTTTAGCCCAGATGTCCCAATTGCGGTTAAATCAATAGATACACAAGCAATTCCTTCACCCTGTAACCTTTGCATTGTGCGGACACGCAAACTAGATTTACCCATTTGTCGAGAGTTCAAAACAAAACAAAACTCTCCAGCTTTCACAGCCTGATACAAATCTGCATCAGCTTGGCGTGTGACGTAGGTAGGTGCATTAGCAGGAAGACTACCACCAAATTGATATTGATAATCTTCAGGATCAGGCGAATTTGTAGTCATACTTTATATGGCTAATAGTTTAAATTATACCTAGAAGTCGTTTTGAGGTACTCCAAAGTCGTGTTGAGGTACTCCAAACTTTGTCGCACCGCGATCGCGTACCACAAAATGGTCGTGTAGGCAGACTAAGTTATAACGGAGAAAATTTTCGTACTCCTCTTGTGTTCCCAGTGGTATCTTTAATGCATTCGGCTATAACCCAAAGATGCTGTGCAAGTAAAGATTTAAACGAATTCAGAGGTTAGTTCATGGATTTTCTCTCGGACACCGTTGCCCTCTCACGGATGCAGTTTGCACTGACGGCGATCTTTCACATGCTATGGCCTGTTCTCACCACTGGGATGGGGATTTATCTGGTCATCGTCGAAGGAATGTGGCTCAAAACACGCAATCCCGATTACTACCACCATGCTCGTTTCTGGGCAAAGTTATATGTGTTGAACTTCGGTATTGGTGTAGCATCCGGTTTGCCGATGGAGTTTCAATTTGGCACGAACTGGGCACCGTTTTCTGAAGCCGTGGGTGACTTTTTTGGCAGCATTTTAGGCTTTGAGGCTTCGATGGCATTCATGTTAGAAGCCGGATTTTTGGGGATTATGCTGTTTGGTTGGGAACGAGTAAACCCAGTGATTCATTATTTTGCCACGATTATGGTTGCCTTTGGCGCAAACCTATCTACCTTCTGGATTTTAGCGGCAAATTCTTGGTTGCAGACCCCGGCAGGTGGGGAAATGGTCAACGGGAAGTTTGTTGTTGATGATTACTTTCAGGCAATCTTAAATCCCTTCATGCTCAACAGCGTCTCGCACATGTTTTTGGCGACGCTGGAAACTTCGCTGTTTGTAATTGGGGGAATTAGCGCCTGGTATATTCTCAACAAGCGTCATGAGGCTTTTTTTGCGCGATCGCTTAAAATTGTCTTAGCAACTGCGATCGCAGTCACCCCATTACAAATCTATATCGGACACCTCAGCGCCGAACAGGTAGCTGATTATCAGCCTACCAAACTAGCCGCAATGGAAGCTAAGTGGGAAACTAGTCCAGCCGGACAGCCCGCACCCTGGAGTGTGGTGGCATTACCTAATAATAAGACTGAGAAAAATGACTGGGAAATCTCAATTCCCAACGGCTTAGGCTACATTTTGGAATTCAAACAGAACCTCTCTAAACCCGTTCTGGGACTGAAACATTGGAAGCCAGAAGATCGCCCCCGGATGGTGGGTTTGATTTATTATTCTTTCCGTATTATGAGCGGCATTGGCTTCTTCTTAGCTGGATTGATGGGACTCAGTGTGATTCAGTGGTTGCGGGGCAAACTCTCAGCAGAAGCGATCGCTCAACAGAAATGGCTACTGCGAATCTGGATTTTGGCGGCTCCACTGGGCTACATTGCTGTCGAATCAGGCTGGATTGTGCGTTGTGTTGGGCGGCAACCTTGGGTACTTTATGGGCAAATTCGCACGGCAGATGGAGTTTCTCACCTACCTGCTAGTGAGGTTTTAACATCTCTGGTGATTTTTGCTGGAGTTTATACAGCCCTGTTTATTTGTGCTTTATTCTTTGGTAGTCGAATCATTCGTCAAGGCCCCAATCTGGAACTTCCGGTTCCAGGCATTGACACCGAACCTGCGGCAGAAACTACTCCAGCTGAATTTGTTCCAGATCAACGTCCTGTCGAAGCAGAGCAATAGATAAGAAGGCAGGAGGCAGGAGGCAGGAGGCAGGAGGCAGGAGGCAGGAGGCAGAAGGTAGAAGGTAAACCCCATAAATAAATTTCGGGGTTTGAAACAAGAATACCTTTTTTATTACACTGAGTGTCTTGAAAAAAATCTGCTGTCACTCTCTTCATAAATAAATTTAGGGGCTTTAAAAGAAAGTGGCAGAGGGCAAAAAATATATTTTCTTCCTCCTGCCTCCTGCCCTCTGCCTTTCTTGGGTAAATCAATAGGTAACTATATGGAGAATCTAGAACACTTTCTAGCACAAGTTTGGTTTGTTATCTTGGCTCTGTTTTTATTTCTCTACGTCATGTTAGACGGGTTTGATCTAGGCGTAGGTATCCTATCGCTAACCAGTTCCAATGACGACCGACGCGACATCTTAATGACGAGTTTGGGTAATATTTGGGATGCTAATGAAACCTGGTTGGTGTTGATGGGGGGCGCATTGTTTGGGGCATTTCCTCTTGCTTATGGCACCATTTTGAATGCGCTCTACATTCCCATTTTTGGGATGATCTTTGGCTTGATTTTTCGGGCTGTGGCCTTTGAATTTCGAGAGCATTCTACAAACAAAGTGTTTTGGAATGTGGCGTTTGGAGTCGGTAGTTTCATGGCGGCGCTATTTCAAGGATTCGCCTTGGGCACCATTTTAGAAGGCATTAAGGTGGATGAAGCGGGTCACTTTATCGGCAGTATGTGGGATTGGCTCGATTGGCGATCGCTCTTAGTTGCCTTGACATTGATCCAGGGTTATGTATTGATTGGCTCCACCTATCTCATCTTAAAAACTGAGGGAGAACTACAAGCGTCCCATTACCGCACAGCCAAACTCGCTGCCTGGACAACGCTTTTAGGTGCAATCTTAATCACGATCGCCACTCCTGTTGTGTATGAAAATGCCAGGGCAAAGTTATTTCATCAGCCAGAAGTGTATCTATTTTCAATCATTCCAGTGTTAGGTGTGCTGCTGATTGGGTTATTGATTCAAAGCCTGAACCGCAAAGCAGAAACTACTCCCCTAGTTTGGACAGTGCTGCTTTTCCTACTTACCTTTGTCGGGTTAGGATTAGTTGTTTTTCCCTATATCATTCCCCCAGGTATTACCATTTATCAGGCAGCGGCAGCACCTAGTGCATTAGTCTTCATGATTATCTTCATTGGATTTCTGATTCCCATTATGTTGTTCTACAACATCTACAATTACATTGTGTTTCGAGGGAAAGTGGCAGGCACACATTATGGGGAATAGGTGACACAATTTTGGATTTTATATTTTAGATTTTAGATTGATTCTAGGGAAATATCGCTAACTCAGTTTCCGGGTCGAAAAAGTGAATTTTCTCTGGAGTTAGAGATAACCAAAGTTGCTCACCAGGTTGTACAAATCGGTCTGGTGGGATTCGCACTTGTAGGGATTTTGCTGTAGTAGCAGGTTGAGATCCTGGTTCGGCAATCTTAACAGCAAGAAAGGAATCATTGCCGAGATTTTCTACTAAATCTACTTGCACGGGTAGATTTTTGGTAGCAGGCATACTCAAGTTGAAGTGTTCTGGACGAATGCCTAAAATTAGAGTTTTCCGATCATATTTTTGTAAAGCTTTTCCCCAGATTTCTGGGAGGGTGAAACGTAACTGGGAATGAGTAATCAACTGTGGGGCATGAAATTCTACAGGAATAAAATTCATCGGTGGTGAACCAATGAATTCTGCTACAAAAAGGTTGGCAGGGCGGTTGTAAAGTTCTAAGGGAGAAGCAACTTGCTGAATTTTACCCTCAGACATAATCGCAATACGATCGCCCATCGTCATCGCTTCTGTTTGATCGTGGGTAACGTAAATTGTCGTTGTCCCCAATTGACGCTGCAATTTGACAATTTGGGCGCGGGTTTCCGCCCGCAGTTTGGCATCTAAGTTAGAAAGCGGTTCATCCATTAAGAATACTTGGGGGTCACGTGCGATCGCTCGTCCCAATGCAACCCGTTGTCTTTGTCCCCCAGATAGCTGTTTGGGTAAGCGATGCAGCAATGTTTCGATTTGCAACAGTTGAGCAACACTACGCACCTGTTCATCCACCGCTCGTTCTTTGTCAGAAGTGTAGCGCAGTCCTTTAGGTAACTTTCTGGTCGTCCCCACAAAAAGATTTTCCGCCCACGTCCGAAGATAGGAAGTATTTTCTCCTCCGCTCCTCTGCTCCTCTGCTCCTCTGCTTCCGCGGCGGCGTAACCCAAAAGCGATGTTGTCATACACCGTCATGTGCGGATAGAGGGCGTAATTTTGAAACACCATTGCGATGTCGCGTTCTTTGGGTGGTAGGTCATTGATCAAGCGATCGCCTATCCAAATATTACCGCCAGTCATCACTTCTAAGCCGGCGATTAACCGTAGCAGAGTGCTTTTACCACAACCAGAAGGGCCCACCAGCACCATAAACTCGCCATCTGCGATCGTCAGGTTAATCCGCCGCAAGACGTTGACACTTCCCGACTGCTCTTGCGCTGCATCAGTTGTGAGAGGAGATTGGGTTTGTGAGTTAACACTTTCCCCTTTACGCGAGGAAAAACTTTTATAAACGTTTTCTAAAATAACTTGGGACACAACTGTTAATTATTGTCATGGGGCATTGGGCATTGGGGAGCCAGTGCGTTGCGGAGGTTCCCGACGCTCGAGTACTCGCTAACGCTGCGCTATCCGTTGAAGCAACTGGCGTCATTGGACAATATGACTAATGACTAATGACCAATGACAGTTTAGCGCCCATCATAATACACGTTCTATGTAAATACGAAAAGTTAAAAAAATAGTTTTTACCATAAAAAGCAAACTATTCTAAATTTTAGGGCTGTCAGGAGGTGTTGTGATGACTACCGATGTACCTAAAAATCTTTCTCAAGACCCAAGCATTAACCCTGTCCATGACATTGTAGACGTACAAACCACAGATTGTTGCATTGTGGGTGGGGGCCCAGCAGGAGCAGTATTGGCGCTGTTGTTAGCGCGTCAAGGCATTTCTGTGATGCTGCTGGAAGCACACAAAGACTTCGATCGCGACTTTCGCGGCGATACGATTCATCCATCGGTGATGGAAATTATGGAGGAATTGGGACTTAGCGATCGCTTGCTAGAATTTCCCCATACCAAAATGCGCCAAATTAGTATTCAAACTCCTCAAGATACTGTCACATTCGCAGATTTTAGTCATCTAAAAACCCATTATCCCTACATTACAATGCTTCCCCAGGTAAAATTCCTGGAGTTCATCACCCAAGAAGCACAAAAATATCCTAGTTTCCATCTGGTGATGGGTGCGAATGTGCAGGAATTAATTACCGAAAATGGCGTGATTCAAGGTGTCCGCTATCGAGGAGGCGGTGGTTGGCATGAAATCCGGGCAATACTGACAGTGGGTGCAGATGGTCGCCACTCACGTTTACGCCACTTGGGTGAGTTTGAGTCAATCGAAACCTCACCGCCAATGGATGTCCTCTGGTTTCGCCTACCGCGTCAGCCAGAAGACCCAGAGGGGGGAATGGGGCGGTTTGGTCAAGGTAAGCTAATCGCCATGCTTGACCGTGGCGATGAGTGGCAACTTGCTTATGTCATCCCTAAAGGAGGCTATCAACAACTGCGGGCTGAGGGTTTGGAGGAATTAAAAAAATCTGTTGTGGAAGTAGTGCCAGAATTCCAACAACGCATCCAAAATTTACATGATTGGTCACAAATAGCTTTTCTCTCAGTCGAGTCCAGCCGCGTCAAACGTTGGTATCATCCGGGACTGTTACTCATCGGTGATGCCGCTCATATAATGTCCCCCGTTGGTGGAGTTGGCATTAACTACGCGATTCAGGATGCTGTAGTCGCGGCGAATGTACTTGGCAAACCGCTCAAAAACGGACAAGTACAACTTAGTGACCTAGCAAAAGTACAAGGTCAACGCGAGTTGCCCACACGCATCATTCAGGCGTTTCAAACTTTGATCCAAAAGCGGGTATTGGCCCCGGTTATCACCTCAAATCGTACCTTTGTACCACCTGCGTTTTTGCGCTTACCCATCTTGCGCGACCTTCCAGGCAGGTTGATCGCCTTGGGTGTTTTTCCAGTTCACGTCAAGGCTTAATTTTTGGCCAGAATTTTTTCTATTTAATCAACAAGTGGTACAATTATACTACTCTATGCAGAATTGAATGCTCAATTTAGTCAAGCGAGGGTGGCGAACGGTATACTCAATGCTGTTCAAAGCGATCGCTTGGCTTTTATGCTAGAAATAACTAAAAACTCAGAGTGGATGTAAAAAATTTGTTCAAATATTATTAAAAAATGCAAACAATTAAACATATCTAGATATTAGTTGGCACTACATAGAAAAACCCCCTCTTTTTCAATCAGCACTTTTTGCAGTCAGGAGTAATTTTAATGAACAGTTGCGTTTTAATGGCGGAAATTATTAACGAGCCGCAACTCCGCTATACAGCGGATAATCTGGGAGTCACGGAAATGCTAGTGCAGTTTCCCAATTCCCAGAAACCAGAAGATCCGCCAGCCACGCTGAAAGTTGTCGGCTGGGGGAATTTAGCGACAGAAATTCAGCAAAACTACCACCAAGGCGATCGCGTCATCTTGGTAGGACGTTTAACTATGAATACTGTTGCGATGGAAGGTTTTAAAGAAAAACGCGCTGAATTGACAGTGCAGCAAATTCAATCTGTTGGAGGTAGTTTTAATACCGATCCATTACCCTCAGCAACCGTAACTCCATCATTCACTGAAACTGCTCCACGACAACCATCTTCAGCATCTCGTCCTGCACAAAAAGACGTTCCCAGTTACGAGTCACCACGTCCAGCGACAAATCCTGTTGGCGTTACTACTCAAGCGCCAAGTTACGAACCCGTACCCCAACCCACAAATTATGAACGAACCACTTATCCAGCAGTGAAAGCGGAAGAACCAGATCCAGATGATATTCCCTTTTAAATTTGGTAGTTGAGCGTGTATTCAATTTGCTAACTAACATTAGGATTAGACAATTTCTACAAATAGCCATCTTTTAGGATGTGCTATTTTTTTGTCTGCGATCGCTTATACCAATTCTGTATGAAGATGCGCCAAAGTATATGATGAACGAACAGCAAAGAGTGCATTCGGCAAAGCCATTTCCGAAGGGTAGGATACAAAGAAAGAAAATTTAGCGCAGCTTTACAAATAAATGGTATTAAACGTTTGAAAAACAGGGAGTTGGTTTGGAAAACAGGGAGCGGTAAACTCCCAATGGAGAGCATCTCAGTTTTGCAAATATACCTGGCGATTAGAAATCGCAGCTATACAAAATAAGTCCGCCTACGCGGACTTAAGAAATTGGAAACCCGCGTAGGTGGGTAAAGTCTCGTGTAGCCGCGAATTCCATTCGCTAGGGCTTTTTACAAAAGTGAGATGCTCCCCTCCCAATGCTCTATGGATGCAATACTCTATGGATTGAATTTAAGTCGATTAACAAGTTGCTCAATCTTACTTTTATTGTTTTCTACTAATTTATTCCCTAACACTTCCAGCCTCTGAATATCTGGTTTATCAATTGCATCCATTGCAATATTTTCGTCAAAACGTGGCTCGAATCGATAGTATGAGCTTTCCTCATTTAAATTACTTTTTATCGAATCATCTGAATCGCTAAGTAATTTTTTTAAGTGGTCGTCTACTGTGATTGAAACACCTTTCATCATATAAGAAATTAAAGGTCTGAGCCAACCCAAAAAACCTACTCTTTTTAACTCTGGATGGGATTCGAGAAAATTACCAGTACCCAAAGAAACTAGCACAAATTCTTTTGCCTCAGGATAAAGTTTTTTAGCTCTTATGAAAAGATCCATAGCAGGATTATTGATAAAGATTCCACCATCAACTAGAGTTCTAAAATTGGGGGATCTTCTACGCGTAGACCAGTTGTTATCACCAAAACTAGCATAGTAGATGCCTTCTTCTGCTCCACGCCAAGTCAGGTAAAGTTTATCTTGAAAAAGTGCCAATGCTGGACTACTATTCTCAGTGATTCCAAAATTCGCAGCTCGATTTTGTTCAGACCAGTTTTTGCCATCAAAACTGGCATAGTAGATTTTTTCCTTCCCAGCACCTGCTCCACGCCAAGCCATGTAAAGTTTGTCTTGATGGACTGTTAATGCTGGACTACTATTTTGACTGATTCCAAATTTGTCAGCTCGATTTTGTTCAGACCAGTTTTTGCCATCAAAACTAGCATAGTAGAGACCTTCCTCTGCTCCACGCCAAGTCAGGTAAAGTTTGTCTTGAAAGAATGCCAATGCTGGACTACTATTCTCAGTGATTCCAAAATTCGCAGCTCGATTTTGT
>NZ_CAWUDN010000015.1:0-95960 GCF_963920915.1 Nostoc sp. PCC 9305 | reverse complement strand
CCTTTAACCTTTACCCTTTAACCTTTACCCTTTAACCTTTACCCTTTAACCTTTACCCTTTACCCTTTAACCTTTACCCTTTAACCTTTTCCCCAAACCCAATTCCAATTTAAAAATGCTTAACCGAGCAGTATTGATCTCTCCCTTGTCTCCCTTATCTTTTCTCTATGCCCAATGCCCAAAAATAAATAAGGGCGTACAAATAAATGTGCGCCCCAAAAGGTAAATAACCCAAACAATAAGGATTTAGGCAAGCAGCTTAGTCAGTGTCAGCTGCTGTTGCTGCGCCTTCTTCTTCTTCACTCTTTGGTGGTCTTTGTTGGAACCTTCTCTGCATTCTTCCTGTCGTAGTCCGTTTACGAAACTTTCTGGCATACGCCTGGTTACGTAGCGCCTTTTCTTTTTTCGGGTTACGGCGCTTGGCCATGTTCACCTCTATTAATAAACAACAAAAAAGTAGCAACTAGGCATCACTTAGGCAATATTAGCTACCAATGTTATTGATATATTTTTAGCCTAGTGCAGCAATAAATACGCTTTAAACAGTGTACTAGTCTATCGCATTATACCTAACTTTGTCAATAAAAATTTTTAATTATCCCCGCAGCAAGACGAAAAATATCTTTTCTGAGATTCCAATTTTCAAATAGATTGGAAATTAGCTCATTACTTGTTGTTCTTGAAACAAATCAATATTATCAAGAAATAATTCAGGAAGGATAGGTGAGTTTAAGTATAGAGTCTAATATTTTATTTAGCAATCTTTAATTAATTGTAGGTTTTAAACCCTACTTAATTGCCTCTCATAAATTCAGAATTCAGAATTTTGGATTTCGACTTATTATTCATATTATTTCTTTTAATGTGTTCTAAAAATCTATTAGTAACAGCTAGTTTCAACAGCACTAATGCTAGCTATCAACTTAAAATTTACCTCGTTCAAGAAATATTATGTATATATAAACACAGTGCTTCTCTTGAAACTTGATGTTAGAATTGATAATATTCTACGTAAATCGTGAGAATAAAATCTCAACCCACAAACATTTTTGTATAAAACAAAACTCAGCAAAAATTTTATTAGTTGAGCCTATGTAAGTGGTAGGGAACTATAGAATACAACACATAAATTTTGAAGATTGAACGTTATTGCTTTTTTTCCGGCAGCTGTAGAGTCCACACGTAGCTTATGGCGTATTGGACAAACAGTATTGGGTATAATATTTCGTCATCCCATTACTGGCACTAGCATCATCCCAATTTTACCCGATGGTCGGATTGTACTGATCCGGCGGCGCGACAATGGTCTTTGGTCATTGCCTGGAGGGATTGTAGATTGGGGAGAAGATATTCCCAATACAGTTCGCCGGGAATTGATGGAGGAAACCGGGCTAGAATTGGTGAAAATTAACCGTTTGGTGGGAGTTTACTCTGCACCAGACCGCGATCCCAGAATCCATTCAATTTGTATTGTGGTTGAAGCCGAAGTGTATGGGACAATGGAGATTCAAGACACTTTAGAAGTTATGGAAATCCAAGCTTTCTCTCCCAGTTTACTACCTTCAGAAAAGATGTCTCACGACCATACTCGGCAGTTGCAAGACTACTTGAATGGCTTGACAACACTGGCATAAGAATATTTAGTCATTAGTCATTAGTCATTAGTCATTAGTCCTTTGTCATTTGCTGCCAAAGTTCTGATTTCAAAAAGCCTTGGCTCACACTTCTCTGTTTGTAATTTGTCCAGAACTAGTTAATAATGACCAATGACTAATGACAAACGACTATTTATTATGGTGCTAAAAGTTAACTACTAAATAAAATGGATACACTATTCCGTAACTCCCGGAGAAAGCTCTCTCAAGGGCTACTTTTCTGGCGTGAAGTTGGTGAAAAAACTCCTATAATTTTTTTACATGGTGCTTGGAATGACAGCAGTCAATGGTTATCTGTGATGGAATCCCTTGCACAGGATTTTCATTGTTTTGCACCTGATTTGTTAGGATTTGGTGAATCAGAAAATCCCAATATCCACCATTCGATAGATTTACAAGTTGAATGTCTAGCTGAATTTTTGCAAGCTGTGAAGCTAGAAAAAGTATATTTAGTGGGGCATTCTCTTGGGGGTTGGATTGCTGCTAGCTATGCTTTAAAGTATCCAGAGAAAGTTGATGGTGTGGTACTGCTAGCACCAGAGGGCGTGGAGATACCAGGACAAGAAGAGTATTGCCAGAAGATGCGGCGATTATTGAATTATCCACCACTAGTAGTTAAGTTGTTGCGATCGCTAACTCCGTTGACTAAAATCCTGGGTTGGCATGAAAAAATTGCACAAGACTTGCAGTTGCGTCAATCGCTATTGCCGTATCCCATAGGTTGCCAGTTACTTTTCAAACGGCGACAAGTAGAAATTGAGGCGGAATTACTGCAAAAGCAGCTTTATATGATAGATGTCCCAGTTTTTATTTTACAAGGTGGACAAGATACACCAGATACTTTAGCCAGAAGCCGTGTTTATGCTCAACTGATACCGAAAGTCGAGTTGAAAATGATTGCTCATGCCAGAAATAACTTGCCAGAATCTTGTGCTGAGGTTGTGGCGAGTGAAATTCAGGAGTTTATTAAAGGTATTTTAAAAAGTCATAATTTCAACGAATTAAACTAGCTCATTCAGGGTTTCTTGCCAATCCATAACACATATTCCTTCCCTTTGAAACCGCGATATGTGTTTCAAGTTTGTTGTCACAACTATGACCCTATCAATATTTCGTGCATTCCCAAAAAAATCAAATTTGGTTCCACAATTAAACGTGCTGCAATTTCAGGATATAAAGCTTGCAAATAGTTAATTAATAAAGTGCGATCGCCCCCTTTAATGGCAATTTTTCCATCAGCAAATAAATCCCACCATGCTTCAATAAAATTTTTAATTCCAGCTAATACTGTGAAAATTACTCCACTTTTAATTGCTTCTGTAGTATTGAGAGCAAAACGTGGTGGTAGAGACGGAAAACTTTGCATTTCCACTAATGGTAATTGTCCTGTTTGTTGACCAAGAGTTGCAAATTGTAAGCCTAATCCTGGCAAAATTGCACCTCCAACTAAATACTCATTCGCATCCGCAGCTGTAAAAGTTAGCGCTGTTCCAGCATCAATTACCATCATCGGAAAACCCCAAGTTTTCCCTGCACCCCACAAAGCTAAAGCGCGGTCAATTCCTAGTGTGGGATACACGCCTTTTAGTGGTATTTGCTCTAAGGTAATAACGCGAACGTTTGGGTAAGTTTGCCAAATAGCAGTTTGGCTGGGAACTACCGAGGCAAGGAGAAGAGAGCACGGAGGCAGAGAGACAAAAGCGCAAAGGGGTGGAGTATTTGTGAGAAAATTACTTTGTTGATGGGTTGGAGAAATTGCCAGCAATAAATCATCTAGGGTTTGAAATTCAGCTAGATGTTGTATCACAGACTGAGGAAAATAGTCGGTATCCCAAGCTGAATAAAGTGTCTCGCCAATAAACAATGCCCAATGCAGACGCGAATTACCAATTTCCAAGGCTAGCCAAATTTCCTCTCTGTGGCTCTGTGGTTTCACACTTTTAACTTTTTTAAGTCAACTATAGATTTTTTAATAAAAATTAACATTCAAGCCGTGTCACAATAAAAGGAGAGGAAGAAATACTCATTGTGTCAAGGAGGGAGTTATGGTAGCGCTCACCGAAAAAACTGAAAAACGGCTCACCATACAGACTGTAGAGATTGCTCAAGAGACGACGGCTATTCGCTCTTTGGATTGGGATCGCGATCGCTTCGATATTGAGTTTGGTCTGCAAAACGGTACTACTTATAACTCGTTTCTCATCCGTGGGGAGCAGACTGCTTTAGTTGATACCTCCCATGAAAAGTTTCGTCAACTATACTTTGATACGCTCACCGGACTAATCAACCCAACAGAGATTGATTATTTAATTATCAGTCACACTGAACCAGACCATAGCGGTTTAGTTAAAGATTTGCTGCAAATGGCTCCAGAAATAACCGTTGTCGGTTCTAAAGTGGCGATTCAGTTTCTTGAGGATTTGGTACATCAGCCATTTAAACGGCGGATTGTGAAAAATGGCGATCGCTTAGATTTGGGCAATGGGCATGAATTTGAATTCGTGATTGCTCCAAATTTACATTGGCCGGATACCATTTTCAGCTTCGACCATAAAACCAAAGTTCTCTACACCTGCGATGCCTTTGGGTTGCACTATTGCTCAGATAGCACCTTTGATGAAAACTTAGCAGCGATCGAAGAAGACTTTCATTACTACTACGATTGCTTAATGGGGCCGAATGCTCGGTCAGTTCTGTCTGCCCTGAAGCGGATGGCGGAACTGAAAACCATCGATGTGATTGCCACAGGACACGGCCCGTTATTATCTCACAATGTTGAAGAACTAGTTGGACGTTACCGCACTTGGAGCCAAAGCCAAGCCAAGCCAGAAACAGTGATTGGCATATTTTACGTTTCCGAATACGGATATAGCGATCGCCTCGCGCAAGCAATTGCCAACGGTATCGGTAAAACTGGTGTCGCAGTGGAAATTGTCGATTTGGGATCTGAAGTCGATTTACAAGAACTGCGGGAACTAGTTAGCAGGTGTGCTGGGCTAATCGTTGGATTACCTCCGGCTTCTGGTGCTGCAAATATCCAAGCTGCACTCAGCACAGTTTTAGGATCTGCCAAAGAAAAGCAAGCTATCGGCGTATTTGAAACCGGTGGTGGCGATGATGAGCCAATAGATCCTTTGGTGAGTAAATTCCGCAATTTGGGTTTGACAACAGTTTTTCCAGCAATTCGGATTAAACAAACGCCTACGGAAAATACTTACAAGTTGTGTGAAGAAGCAGGTACAGACTTAGCTCAATGGGTAACACGCGATCGCAGCATTAAAGTCATGAAATCCCTTGGTGCTGACTTAGATAAAGCATTAGGTAGAATCAGCGGCGGATTATATATTATTACTGCCAAAAAAGGCGATGTATCCAGTGCGATGTTAGCCTCTTGGGTTGCTCAAGCTAGCTTCAAACCCTTGGGATTCTCCATTGCAGTCGCCAAAGATCGGGCTATTGAATCACTCATGCAAGTAGGCGATCGCTTTGTTCTCAACGTTTTAGAAGAAGGCAATTTTCAACCATTAATGAAACACTTTTTGAAACGGTTCGCCCCTGGTGCAGATCGCTTTGAAGGTGTGAGAACTCAGCCAGCCGAAAATGGTGCGCCCATCCTCAACGACGCCCTCGCCTATATGGAGTGCGAAGTTATCAGTAGAATGGATTGCGGCGACCATTGGGCAGTATACAGCACAGTCTACGCTGGACGGGTTTCTAAGCCAGATGCTTTGACTGCTGTGCATCACCGTAAAGTTGGCAACCACTACTAAAAAGTTAGGAGTTAGGAGTTAGGAGTTAGAAGTTAAAAATTAGGAGTTGTAGGGACGAGGTGGACAAAACATATCGTCTGTACAACGCAAGTTAAAAAATCTAGATTAACAACTTTCTTCAACTCATAACTCATAACTCACAACTCATAACTCTTGTTTCAGCTATGTCAAAAAATAAACCCCGTGACGTTCAAGTCTTCCCCATTGCTACAAATACAAGAATCCTGCGATCGCGTAGTTGGTCAAGGCTCAGATTTGAAATTGAATATGCTCTTGCTAAGGGTACAACTGCTAATTCTTATTTAATCGAAAGTGAGAAAACTGCCATTATCGATCCTCCAGGGGAAACGTTTACGCAAATTTATTTAGAAGCTTTACAGCAACGTTTTCATCTCGAAGATTTAGATTATGTAATTTTGGGACACGTAAATCCTAACCGCGCTGCAACTTTAAAAGCTTTGTTAGAAATTGCTCCCCAAATCACCTTTGTGTGTTCTAATCCAGGGGCGATAAATTTACGTGCGGCGCTGGAAAATCCAGATTTGCAAATTCTTGTGATGCGGGGCGAAGAAACTCTAGATTTGGGTAATGGGCATAATTTACAATTTATTCCCACTCCCAATCCCCGCTATGCAGATCAACTCTGCACATACGATCCACAAACAGAAATTCTGTACACAGATAAGTTATTTGGGGCGCACGTTTGTGGAGATCAGGTATTTGATGAAGGTTGGGAAGTCTATAACGAGGATCGGCGCTATTATTTTGATTGCCTCATGGCTCCCCACGCCCGTCAAGTTGAAACAGCACTGGATAAACTTGCAGATTTTCCTGTGCGAATGTATGCCAATGGACACGGGCCTTTAGTACGCTATGGCTTAATCGATCTGACCAAATCTTATCGAGAATGGAGTCAACAGCAAACTTCTGCTGACTTGACAGTAGCTTTGATTTATGCATCAGCTTATGGAAATACAGCCACATTAGCCCAAGCGATCGCTCGTGGCATTACAAAAGCTGGCGTTGCCGTAGAATCGATTAACTGCGAGTTTACTGAACCAGAAGAAATCCGGACGGCTGTGGAAAAAGCCGGTGGTTTCATCATTGGTTCTCCTACCCTTGGCGGTCATGCACCGACACCCGTACAAACAGCTTTAGGAATTGTCTTATCCACCGCCACTAACAATAAACTCGCTGGTGCTTTTGGTTCCTTTGGCTGGAGTGGGGAAGCGGTTGATTTAATTGAGAGTAAATTAAAAGATGCTGGCTATCGGTTTGGTTTTGATACAATTCGCGTAAAATTCAAACCCGACGATGCCACCTTACAATTGTGTGAAGAAGCTGGAACCGACTTTGCTCAAGCACTGAAGAAAGCTAGAAAAGTGCGATCGCAGAGTCTTCCTGCAACAAATGTAGAACAAGCAGTTGGTCGGATTGTGGGTTCTCTTTGCGTTCTCACAGCCAAAGAAGGCGATCGCTCCAGTGCCATGTTAGCCTCTTGGGTATCTCAAGCTAGTTTTAATCCACCTGGTTTAACCATCGCCGTCGCCAAAGACCGTGCAGTAGAAACACTGACCCATACAGGAAATAAATTTGTCCTCAATATTCTTAAAGAAGGAAATCACTTAGGATTGATGAAGCACTTTCTCAAACCTTTTGGCCCAGGACAAGACCGATTTGCTGATGTCGCCGCCCAAGAAACTGAAAGCGGTTCTCCCATACTTACTGATGCCCTAGCATATCTAGAGTGTTCCGTACAAAACCGGATGGAATCTGGCGACCACTGGCTGGTTTATGCGACTATCGAGAATGGCAAATTGCTAGATAATGATGGCGTTACAGCTGTGCATCATCGCAAGTCGGCAACTCATTATTAATTAGCGTTTTGGATTTTGGATGAATTATTTAAAATCTAAAATCCAAAACAGTAATTTTAATCTCGCAAAATTACTAATTGTAATAGATAAAAGATTGGGTTCTTCGGTTAATTTTATGGATAATTAATAGTAAAATGCCAGTTTAATAAACTGCATAATCTGAAATTGCTAAAGTTACGAAAGCCATATCCAAGCCTTTTAACTAACTTGAGTTTATTATTAATTACTCCTACAGCACCACTCGTGGTTCTGTAGGAGGAATAACCGACTATTCCACCAAACCATCTAAAGAATAACAATCAACTTCATCACTGCCGAATTATGAGCAATGATTTATATTTATTACATCAAGATTAATAGTTTGCCAAGGCACATACTTTCTTGCTTGCCTGCGTGGGATAAGTGACGCTAGTGTTAAAAGAATTGTGCAAAATAAAACCCTCATCCCAGAAGTCGAGTAGAAAGCTAGAATGGCAATTCCAAATAAACAAGTAAAATCTAATACAGATATTTTAGATAATAGACGCACCCAAACTCGCATCCAGGTTCGCATTCCTAAAGACTTGCATGAGGAACCAGTAATTTCACGACTGGTTTCTCACTACGGTATCACAGTCATTATTGCTGATGCTCAGGTAGGCGCAAACGTGCCACAATATAGCTGCTTCGATCTGGAACTACGGGGAACTATTGCCCAGATTGAAAGTGCCTTGACTTACCTGGATGAACTGGATTTAGAAGTTTTGCACCAATCCAGCCCTGAAGAAGATGGTTGGTAGATTTATTAGGAGTTAGGAGTTAGGAGTTAAAAAATTCATAATTCATAACTCCTAACTTTTAACTCTTAACTTTGTTTAAGCCATTTGATTTTCAATCGCCCACCGCGCTAGTTCAGTGCGATTGTGGAGATTAGTTTTGCCCAACATATTGGACACATGGCTTTCAACCGTGCGCTGACTAACATTAAGTTCTTCAGCAATTTCACGGTTAGCTAAACCCCTAGCAACAAACTGAACTACTTTCAGTTCGGTTGGGGTTAATTGCACATCGAAGGGAACCTGGATACGAGAACCGTTTTCGCCTCCTTTTGCTTGGTGTTCTTTCCAACGGATAGTTTGTTTCAGCGAGGATTCAACTTGCGCTACGAGTTCTTCTGGTTCAAAGGGCTTGACCATATAAACATCAGCACCTTTGTTCAGACCTTTAACTCGGTCTGCACTTTGTCCCTTAGCTGAAAGGAAAAGAACCGGAATCCAGCTGGTGCGTTCGTTTTGCCGGACTTGTTCCACAAAAGTATATCCGTCCATTTCCGGCATCATCACATCGCAGATGATCATGTCTGGAACATCTTGCTCTAAAATTTCCAGAGCTTCACGTCCATTTTCAGCGGTGATGACTTCATATCCCCGGAATTCTAAGTAATCCTTCACCAGCAAGATGAGGTTAGGGTCATCATCAATCAATAGAAGTCGTTTGTGATCTTTCATGCTGGGCTCTTTCATAGCAGTGGCACTTGTCGCGCTTCGGTCCATCAAAGTCTTGAATATTTATCCTCTATGGTGGGTTATTCGAGATGTTGTCCTTTTTCCTACTTAACTTGCCTTTGCTGTCTCGAAGTCTCAAAAATGCCGAGCACTTTCAATAGACTAGTAGCTCGATAGCAAAAGTCCAGCAAGGATACGTATAGCAGTAGTATCTATAATGCGCTATTATATATCGCTTTGAAAGGGGCGGGGTAAAAAACACTGATTAAATAATAATCTTTCGGACTCACAAGTAAGTATTGGCTTAAAGATGACCCTACCTCAAAACCAACCCGCACTTTCTTAAAGCTTACTGCTATACCATATCTTTTGGTTGTTAAGCCTCTATAAGGTGTTCACAAGAAACTAGGGAAGTTTCTGGCAAAAGATGGATTGAAAACGCATATTCTTCTACCACCTTATTGCCTATTCAGTGTTCTCGGATAATCCGCAGGGTAACTTCCGGGTTTGCTTGGCGATACCAGACACCATCAGGATAAACCACCATTATGGGTCTAGAACAAGAAACACGCAAGCGTTTGGCTTTAGTTTTATAGACGCAAATAGAATAACTTTAGTGCGGCTCATCAAGTTTTAAATCTTTAAGTCGCTTTTTTAAGTAATCCCAGAATTCCAGACTAGCTCGTTTTGAGCAGCAATTGTCTGGTCAGCGCAAATAAAAATATGTCGCTGAATTTTTGCAAGTCCTAAATTTTCTACACAATTACTCAGGGTCTTAGTGGTTTTGGGAATTTGATCGCTGTACTGGATCGGTGTCACTGTGTTGTTACTCATTGAGCGGCTCCCTGATTACAGTTCTATAAAAATTTGCAAGCTTTGCAAATAAAGTTGACTGGGGAGTGGGGAACAGAAAAATGGGGAATAGGAAAGAATTCTCATAACTCTTCACTCCCCACTCCCTACTCTCTTCGTAACTTACAGAACAAAACCTGAAAGGTAGAAATAATTAAGCATTTATACTTAAGTACATCTATGACCTTCTAGTTCGGGAACCCGTACTCAAGGCATTCTTGCCATTGGACGGCAATTTTCGGTAAATTAGCACTCAGGAGTTGAGAGTGCTAAACTCTGGAGAAAATAATTATGGCAGCTTTATCTTTAAGCGTTTCTACAGTTAAACCTTTAGGCGATCGCGTTTTCGTAAAAGTGAGCGCCTCTGAGGAAAAGACCGCAGGTGGTCTGTATTTGCCCGATACCGCCAAGGAAAAACCCCAGGTAGGGGAAGTAGTGGCCCTTGGCCCTGGCAAGCGTAATGACGATGGAAACCGTCAGGAATTGGAAATTAAAGTCGGCGATAAGGTGCTGTACTCTAAGTACGCCGGCACTGACATCAAACTCGGCACTGAAGAATATGTACTGCTTTCTGAAAAAGATATTTTAGCAGTTGTTATCTAGTGGGGAGTGGGGAATAAGCAATAGGGAACGTCAAAGACAATGCCCGATGCCCAATACCCAATACCCAATTCAAGAAAAAAATTGACTTACTCCCGGAATTTAGACACCTATGGCAAAGCGCATTATCTACAACGAAAACGCCCGTCGCGCCTTGGAACGAGGCATTGACATCCTGGCTGAGGCTGTAGCTGTTACCCTTGGCCCCAAAGGTCGTAACGTAGTTCTAGAAAAGAAATTTGGCGCACCGCAAATCGTCAATGACGGTGTAACGATCGCTAAAGAAATCGAATTAGAAGACCATATTGAAAACACTGGTGTAGCTTTGATTCGTCAAGCTGCTTCTAAGACCAATGATGCTGCGGGCGATGGCACCACAACTGCTACCGTTTTAGCTCATGCGATCGTCAAAGAAGGCTTGCGGAACGTTGCAGCTGGTGCTAACGCAATTTCCCTGAAGCGTGGTATTGACAAAGCTACTGCCTTTTTAGTAGACAAAATCAAAGAACACGCCCGTCCAGTGGAAGATTCCAAAGCCATTGCCCAAGTTGGTGCGATCTCGGCTGGTAATGACGAAGAAGTTGGTCAGATGATTGCCCAAGCAATGGACAAGGTAGGCAAGGAAGGCGTAATTTCCCTAGAAGAAGGGAAATCTATGTTTACCGAGTTGGAAATCACTGAAGGGATGCGCTTTGACAAAGGCTACATCTCTCCTTATTTCGCTACCGACCCTGAGCGGATGGAAGCGGTTTTTGATGAGCCTTTCATACTGCTGACTGATAAGAAAATCGCTTTGGTACAAGACCTTGTACCAGTGTTAGAGCAAGTAGCTCGTGCTGGTCGTCCTTTGGTGATTATCGCCGAAGATATTGAAAAAGAAGCTTTGGCAACCTTGGTAGTAAACCGTTTGCGCGGTGTACTCAACGTGGCTGCTGTTAAGGCTCCTGGCTTTGGCGATCGCCGCAAAGCACTACTAGAAGACATCGCTGTTTTAACTGGTGGTCAACTAATTACCGAAGATGCTGGTTTGAAGCTAGATAACACCAAGCTGGATAGCCTGGGTAAAGCTCGCCGGATCACCATCACCAAGGACAGCACCACAATTGTTGCCGAAGGTAACGAAGCTGCTGTTAAAGCTCGTGTAGAACAGATTCGTCGTCAAATCGATGAAACCGAATCTTCTTACGACAAAGAGAAATTACAAGAGCGTCTTGCTAAACTCTCTGGTGGTGTTGCTGTAGTGAAAGTTGGTGCAGCAACCGAAACCGAAATGAAAGACAAGAAGTTGCGCCTAGAAGACGCTATCAACGCTACCAAAGCTGCTGTGGAAGAAGGTATCGTTCCTGGCGGTGGTACAACTCTGGCTCACCTTGCTCCTGAATTGGAAGTTTGGGCAAAGAGCAATCTTAAGGATGAAGAGTTGATTGGTGCGTTGATTGTCGTTCGTGCCTTACCTGCACCTCTGAAGCGGATTGCTGAAAACGCCGGTCAGAATGGTGCTGTGATCGCTGAACGCGTGAAAGAGAAAGAATTCAACGTTGGCTACAACGCTGCAACAAACGAATTCGTCGATTTGTTGGCTGCTGGTATTGTTGACCCTGCGAAAGTGACTCGTTCTGCTCTGCAAAACGCTGCTTCCATCGCTGGTATGGTGTTGACAACCGAATGTATTATAGTTGACAAGCCTGAGCCTAAAGATGGCGCTCCTGCTGGCGCTGGTGCTGGCGGCGGTGACTTCGATTACTAATACTTTGTAGTTACATAAGTTGAAAAACAGCTGCTTCCCTTGTGGAGGTGGCTGTTTTTTTGTGTCAGGAGAAGAAGGGTGAGTTACGACAACGCTTGTAAATATTTAGCTGAACAGTACCCAGCCGAGTTTGTCCGTTGGTTGCTTCGGGTAGAGGTGCAACAAATTGAAGTCTTAAAAACGGAACTCACGCTTGAACCAATTCGCGCGGATTCTGTGACATTTTTGCAAGCAGCTAACCAAATTTTGCACATTGAATTTCAAACTTTGGCGAAATCTAATCCGGCGCTTAATTTCCGAATGCTTGATTATTCTGTGAGGCTGAAGCGCCAATACCGTTGTCCTGTAGTGCAAGTACTAATCTTTTTGCAAGAAACTACTAACGAAATTGCTTTTACTGAAGAATATCGGGACAATACGACGATTCACCAATATCAGGTTGTTCGTCTTTGGGAGCAAGATTCAACACTATTTTTAGTTAATCCGGCGCTGTTACCTTTAGCAAGCTTGACGCGAACTGACTCGCCACAAACTTTACTGGCACAAGTGGCTGAACAAGTCGCTACAATTCCAGATAGGGAGGAGCGACAAAATATCGCGGGTTGTGTAGAAATTCTGGCGGGTTTGCGATTTGACAAGGATTTGGTTCGGCAATTTTTACGGGAGGATATTATGAAAGAATCTGTAATTTATCAAGATATCGTTCAAAAGGAAGCGTTTAAATTAATTAGTCGTCAGCTTAAACGGCGCTTTGGTGATATTGATGGCTCGTTAGTTGAGCAGGTTCGGAATTTATCTGCTGAACAGTTAGAAAATTTGGGAGAGGCGTTGTTAGATTTTTCTGAAATTGCTGATCTGGTAGCTTGGCTAGAGCAGCAGGAGAGGGACTAAAGTTTTTACAGAAGTATACTATGAAAGAATCTGTAATTTATCAAGATATCGTTCAAAAAGAAGCGTTTAAATTGATTAGTCGTCAGCTTAAACGGCGTTTTAGTGATATTGATGGATCATTAGTTGAACAGGTTAGGAATTTATCTGCTGAACAGTTAGAAAATTTGGGAGAGGCGTTGTTAGCTTTTTTGGAAGTGGCTGATTTGGTAGCTTGGGTAGAGCAGCAGAAAGAAGAAAAATAAGATAGGTATTAAACTATGGCTTTAATGGTTCCCGAATCTATATCATCATCTGCTAGTCAAGGCGAACAAATTTTATATAAAATACTTCGTGAAAAATTGCCAGATGACTTTTTGGTTTGGTATAAGCAAGTCGTTGAAAGTAATTATATTGATTTCCTGATTATTGCACCTAATTTTGGACTATTGATAATTCAAGTTATTACTTGGTATCCATCGCAAATTAACGCTACTGATATTAACAAAATTAAATTACTTAATTCTACAGAAAAAAATAAAAAAATAGAATTAAAAAATTCTCCGTCATATTTAGATATTCCAGGAAGACGAACCCGTAAGCGTTCTATAGAGATAAACGAGGAACAGGATACTTTCTCAGTATGGACAAATCCATATCAAGAGTTGATAGATAAATTATTAGTGAAATTACAAAAATATCACATACTCACTCACCTTAATGGAGATAATCAACAGAAATTAGCATTCCCTTGTAACTATGGGCTATTTTTTTCTAATATTACCGCAGAGCAAGCACAGGCGAAAAACATTGATAAATTATTATCTCCATCACAAATAATATACCGTAATGAATTATTTTATAGTCAGACTATTAGGAGTAATGAATTAGTAAATAGATTAATAAAAACATTCACCAATACTTTTACTTTCCCTCATCTTACTTATGAACAGATTGATACTATAAAAGCTATTATTTTTCCAGAAATAGCTATTAAACTTGTACCAGCATCTCTCGAAAATGTTTCTAATGGCATTGAATTAAAAAATAAAAGTTATGTATTTAAAACGTTAGATCATCGTCAAGAATGTATAGTTAGAGCCATTGGTGATGGACATAGAATAATTTATGGTGTAGCTGGATCAGGAAAAACTTTAATACTTCTATCTCATGCGAAATTGCTACTTAAACAAAATCCTCATCAAAAAATCTTAATTCTTTGTTTTAACAGAAGTCTTGCTGCTTGTCTCAAGTCTTTAATGTATGAATACTCAAATCATTACAATTCCACTAGCAAAATAGAGGTTTTGACATTCTATGCTTGGGTAAGTTCGCTTATAAAAAAAATCCCAGCACCTTTAGGTTTTACTACAGAATATTATGATGGGATTTTAGGGGAAATACTACTAAAGCAACTTGAAAATACTCCGATAAAACATAAATATGATGCAGTTTTAGTTGATGAAGGACAAACATTTGATCCTATGTGGTTTAAATGTTGCGTGGCTGCGTTAAAAGACTCAGAACATGGCAATCTCATGATTGTGGCAGATGGTCGTCAATCCGTTTATAAACGTAATAATTTTACTTGGAATTCTGTGGGAGTCAAAGCAGTTGGACGGACAAGTAACAAAAAATTAAAACTTGACAAAAACTATAGAAATACTCAGGAAATATTAGCAGCAGGCTGGAGTTTATTTAGTAACGTTATTGATGAAGAAAATTTAACATTCGATATTGTTAAGCCTACAGACGCTGTACGTCGTGGTGCAAATCCAATTTTACATATTAAAGCATCAGAGATGTATGAAGTAGAATCTGTCATTAATGAAGTTAAAGATTTAGCAAGACTAGGTTATCCACTAAATGATATTGCTATTTTATATAGAATGGCAGATGATCAAAAAAAGATATTATTAAAATCTCTAATTAAAAAATTGCAAAATTTAGGAATTGAAACAGATTGGGTTAGTGAAAATAGGGAGTCTGAGAAAAAATATAATATTAAAAATTCTGGGATTAAAATTATTAATACGCTTGGTGCGTTGGGTTTAGAATTTAAAGTCGTTTTAATACTCTGGGTTCAAGACTGGGATTTTAGTATACCTCCACATTCAGAAAGTGATATTTTGACTTGTAGAAGACTCTATGTTGCTATGACTCGTGCCCAAGATGTACTATGTATTTTTGGTTCTGGAAACTCCAAGTTACTTCAACAATTGCAGTGCAGTGGGAATTTTACAGTTAAACAAGCATGAGCGTTCAGCTAGAATCAGAAAATTCTACTAGTTGAGATGGCAAACTTAACTTAGTATCTGCTGATAGCCAAAATTTCACCCAGGTAATTTACAATCACCATACTGTGCTTCTTTAGTCTAACTCCTCATGTCTACTTTATGAAATATTTTTTAGACAATGTATATTGCATATATTTAGCTTGGTTTCTTATTTACCAGGATGCGTTACTACCAAGTAAGGTTAATATCCTTGATATTGCAGCAGGGCCAGGAACAGTTGCTTATGGTTTAGCTTTATTTCTCCAAAGTAGTAGCGGTTTTTTTCATATCCCACAAATGCATATATCCTACTACTCTTTAGAAAAACAAGATGCTTTCCAGTTTCGTGGGCTTCAGTTTTGGCGACGATATATAGAATCGCGTCTAACCCCAGTAAATGCTTTCTTCCGCTTTGTTACTACTGATATTTTTACTTGGAAAACTCAATCGAATAATCTACCCAAAGATTTTTTCGACTTTATCGTAATTTCCCACTGCTTCTTTATAGATAAAGCGAAAAGGGTTGAAGCTAATAATACTTACAAGCAAATATTTGCCACTAGCTTAAAAAATTCAGGTTATATACTGCTAATTGTGCAAAATAAAAAGTTATTCAAAATTTACAATGTTCACCAATTTGAAAATCAAGAGCAAGAAAAAAATGTAGTGGATAAATTTCTAGCAGAACTGGGATTAGAGTTAGTCTGGTATAGGTATCTAACCTCAACAGGTTCAAGAACATCTTTACCCGGTGCTGATTTTGCTAAGTTTGCTCAAGATAAATTACCAAAAAAACTGTATATGAGTCCAATACTGCAACAGTATTTTGGTCAGAAGCATCAGTCAAACTATGCATTAGATGATTATGCAATTTTGGCTAAAAAATCATGATAAAATTGTACGTAAAATAGTAAAAAATGTATTAAATAAATAGAATCTATCTGAACTTTAATCTTCAATTTATAAATGACCTGCAACTTACAAATAGCACAAGGTTGGCATGGCAAACTTAATTTAGTCTATGCCGATCGCCAGGGTAAAACCCAATTAATTTACAATCACCAACAAGCGCCCCTGAAGGTACAGCGCCCATTCTACCCAGAAGGGGAAAAAGTTTGTCATAGCGTCATTTTACACACGGCTGGGGGAATGGTGGGAGGCGATCGCTTATCCTCTAATATCCACCTCCAACCCCAAACCCAAGCCTTAATCACTACATCTGCTGCAAGTAAGATATATCGCAGCAATGGCTTACAAGCTAGACAAACCATCCAGATGCAAGTTGATGCTGGTGCTTGTTTAGAGTGGTTGCCGCAAGAGACAATTTTGTTTAACGACGCGATTTATCGGCAAGATTTACGGGTAGAATTAGCAACTGGGGGTAGTTGGTTAGGCTGGGAAATTACCCGATTTGGTCGCAGTGCTAGAGGAGAAAAATTCTTGCAAGGAGAATGGCGATCGCACACCGAAATTTGGCAAGAAGGTATTCCTTTATGGATTGATCGGCAATGGTTACGGGGTAGCGAAGAAATTTTCCACAGTCCCCACGGTTTGGCTGGAAAACCAATAGTAGGTAGTCTAGTTTGGGTTGGTGGTGCAGTTTCAAGAGAGATTGTCGAAAAAACGCGAAATTTATGGAATGGGGAAGGAGAAGCGGGTGTTAGTCGATTGCAACATGGATTATTGTGTCGATATCGCGGTGCTTCTACATCTGAGGTGAGAAACTGGTTTATTGATGTTTGGCATCTGCTGCGAATTTCTTTTTTGAATCGTGGTAATTGTATACCAAGAGTGTGGCAGGTTTAAACGAACCGCAGAGGCGCAGAGAACACAGAGGAGATAAGAATGCAACTTACGCCGCAGGAAAAAGATAAGCTATTAATTTTTACTGCTGCTTTATTAGCAGAAAAACGGAAAGAAAGGGGTTTAAAACTGAATTATCCCGAAGCGATCGCTTATATTTCTGCTGCCATTTTAGAAGGTGCAAGAGATGGGCAAACTGTAGCTGAATTGATGAGTTATGGTACAACTCTCTTAAGGCGGGATGATGTGATGGAAGGGATACCAGAAATGGTGCATGAAGTACAGGTAGAAGCAACTTTTCTTGATGGTACAAAGTTAGTGACAGTACATAATCCAATTCGTTAATTTTTAAATTTATTATGATTCCTGGGGAAATTATCACACCAGCAGGTGAAATTGAACTAAATGTTGGTCGTCCAACTATAAAATTACAAGTTTCAAATACAGGCGATCGCCCTATACAAGTCGGTTCCCACTATCACTTTTATGAAGTCAACACCGCCTTAAACTTTGACAGAGAACAAGCGCGAGGAATGCGCCTCGATATCCCCGCAGGAACCGCAGTCCGCTTTGAACCAGGCGACGAAAAACAAATAACTCTAATCCCCCTAGTTGGTACTCGCCAAGTCTACGGCTTCAACGCCAAAATTAACGGTTCTCTGTAGCTATGAAAATGGAATGGTACAATGAACCGCCTGTTTGGGAAGTTAAAGATAAAGCGATCGCTATCACTTCCGGCGCAAAAACAGATTTCTGGCGGGAAACTCACTACGGTTTTATTAGAGATAATGGTCACTTTTTTTATCAAAAGATTCAAGGTGACTTTATTGCTGAAGTGAAAATCAGCGGACAATATCAGGATTTATACGATCAAGCGGGCCTGATGGTACGTTTAGATGAGTTGAATTGGTTGAAATGTGGCATTGAATTTGTCAATGGCGTACAACAAGTTAGCGCAGTAGTAACACGCAATTACTCGGATTGGTCTGTTATTCCAATGCCGCAAAATCCGTCTGCAATTTGGGTACGTGTAACTCGACGCAGCACAGCAATAGAGGTGGAATACTCTTTGAATGGAACTGAGTATACAATGCTGCGGCTCGCTTATTTGACTCCAGTAGAAACAGTAAGTGTAGGTGTAATGTGTGCCTCACCTGAAGGGAATGGTTTCCAGACGAGGTTTGAAAAATTCCAAATTCGCAGTTTGTGAGGAACAGTTATGAGTTACAGAATGGATCGCCGCGCCTATGCCGAAACTTACGGGCCAACAGTAGGCGATCGCATCCGACTTGCAGACACAGAATTATTTATAGAAGTTGAACAAGATTTCACCACCTACGGCGACGAAGTTAAATTCGGCGGCGGTAAAGTCATCCGAGACGGAATGGGACAATCCCCCATTTCTAACGCCGATGGTGCTGTAGATTTAGTAATTACTAATGCCTTAATTCTCGATTGGTGGGGTATTGTCAAAGCAGATATTGGCATTAAAGATGGCAAGATTTTCAAAATTGGTAAAGCCGGAAATCCTTATATTCAAAATAATGTAGATATTATTATCGGCCCCGGAACCGAAGCCTTAGCTGGTGAAGGAATGATTCTCACTGCTGGCGGTATTGATGCCCATATTCATTTTATTTGTCCTCAGCAGATTGAAGTTGCGATCGCTTCCGGTATTACCACCATGATCGGCGGCGGTACTGGCCCCGCCACAGGTACAAATGCCACTACCTGCACCCCCGGGACTTGGAATATTTACCGAATGCTGCAAGCTGCTGATGCTTTTCCCGTCAACTTAGGGTTTATGGGCAAAGGTAATGCCAGCAAACCCCAAGGACTTGTAGAACAAGTAAATGCTGGTGCAATGGGGTTAAAACTTCATGAAGATTGGGGAACCACACCCGCAGCAATTGATACTTGCCTCAGTGTTGCCGATGAATATGATGTGCAAGTAGCGATTCATACTGATACCCTGAACGAAGCCGGATTTGTCGAAGATACGATCGCAGCTTTCAAGAATCGTGTAATCCACACTTACCACACTGAAGGCGCAGGTGGTGGACACGCGCCAGATATCATCAAAGTTTGCGGACAAGCCAACGTTCTACCATCTTCCACCAATCCCACACGTCCTTACACCCTCAACACCTTAGACGAACACCTGGATATGTTGATGGTATGCCATCACCTTGATCCTGCGATCGCTGAAGATGTCGCTTTTGCCGAATCTCGCATTCGTCGAGAAACCATTGCTGCTGAAGACATTTTGCACGACTTAGGCGCATTTAGCATGATTTCTTCCGATTCTCAGGCAATGGGAAGAGTAGGCGAAGTGATAATTCGCACCTGGCAGACATCTCACAAAATGAAGGTGCAACGGGGAACTCTTAACCCACAAGGAACTGAGCAAAAAGCAGACAATTTTCGTGCAAAAAGATATGTTGCTAAGTATACAATTAACCCTGCGATCGCTCACGGAATTGCTCAATATGTGGGTTCAGTGGAAGAGGGAAAATTAGCAGATTTATGTTTGTGGCGTCCTGCGTTTTTTGGCGTGAAGCCAGAGATAGTTATTAAAGGCGGAATGATTGCATGGGCGCAAATGGGCGATGCTAACGCCAGTATTCCTACACCTCAACCAGTGTATATGCGATCGATGTTTGGTAGTTTTGCAGGGGCGCGTCATGCTACATCATTAACTTTCGTTTCCCAAGCAGCTTTAGAAAAAGAAATTCCCAGCCAGCTAGGTTTACAAAAGTCAGCAGTTGCCGTTTCTGGAACACGCCAATTGAGTAAGCGGGATATGAAGCTGAATGATGCACTACCCCACATTGAAGTAGATCCAGAAACATATCAAGTCAGGGCTGATGGTGAGTTGCTGATTTGTGAACCTGCGACAGTTTTACCAATGGCACAGAGGTACTTTTTGTTTTAATTCATGACCGAGCAACTTACTGATTACGATAGTCCTTGGAAAGAAGTCAAAATAATTCGTAATTGATAATTCGTAATTCGTAATTATTATCCCACAACTAAAGTCACCTACTTCAAAATAATAATGCTATGCGCTTTTGTATGTTAATTGATTAATCAAGTTACTCTCTATTCTTCAATTACGAATTACGAATTACGAATTAGTAATTATATTGTGATGGCGCATCTCAAAACCAAGGCAACGCAACGAAACCCAGAAAATCGGCTACAGTGGAAATTAAACCTAGTCAGACGGCTGTATGAACGAGGATATAGCCGGGAAGATATTCGGGAATTATTTCGGTTTATCGACTGGATAATGGTTTTGCCAAAAGAGTTGGCGCTTAGTTTTAAAACAGAAGTAAGAAGTTACGAGGAGGCAGATAGAATGCGGTACGTAACTAGTATTGAAAGGCTAGCAAAAGAAGAAGGAATTGTCGAAAATGCGAGAGAAAGCTTGATTGCAGTTCTAGAAACACGATTTGGAGAAGTGCCAAGCCCTATTGTCGAAGTTATCAATAGGATAGAAGAACCATCTGTGCTAAAAATGCTTCTCAAAAGTGCGATCGCAATTCCTTCCACAACAGAATTTCAGCAAGTTTTAGATAATCTCAACTCTGGGAAATAAGCGTAGGCATCGAGCGGCTGATTGCCAGATATCGTTCTTAAAGATGAGAGTAAAGTTGCCCTCATCGATTTTCTGTGTTGAGGTTACGATCAAATAGTAAAACATTTTATCTGATGTAGAAAATCATGCTACCTTTCAAGAAAAAAATTGTGACTGACGAAGCCATGCGTCCGGTAGCGGTGTTAATTGATTATCAGGACTGGCAGCAAATTGAGAAGATATTAGAAGCTCATCAATCACAACAAAAACAAGAGTTTAATTTAAACCACTATGCGGGTGTAATTCAACTGACTCAAGATCCTTTAAAATATCAGCAGCAAATTAGGGATGAGTGGTGTTGACACAAGCTTTTATTTTTTTAGATACAAATGTAGTCTTGTATTTTTTGGGTGGTCGTTTGGTAAACCCACTACCATCAGGACAATATTTTATTTCAGTGATTACCGAGATTGAATTGCTTTCTTATCCGAGTCTCAGTCTAGAAGAAGAAACACAAATTATTGATTTTTTAAATAAAATTATAGTTGTTGGTATTGATAGTAATATTAAAAATTTAACAATTGCATTTCGCAAACAATATAGACTCAGGCTTCCTGATGGCATAATTGTAGCAACTGCAAAATATCCAAATGCAATACGGAAATCAGTAAATTATAGAATTAAGTTTAAGGATTTCCTTGAGTTGATATGTGGCGAATATCAATATCTTCAATACTATAAAATTCCTGAGCTTGTTTAATTGCTGCCCTTGTTTTATAATCAAAAATACCGTGTATAAGACCAGTATACAAGCCTCTCTTTTTCAGCCATGTTTGTAACTCAATAATCCTAGAATTACTATTTTTATTAATTTTTAAATCCTGGGATGATATATTAATATTACCTGCATCACCTCTACTTCCTGTATTTCCAGTATTTATCGGAAACAAATTATTAACATCAATAGAAATATTACCCCCGCTACCTGTTATGATGAACTCTCCTTTCAAAAGTCCCAATTCCTGTAATTTATCTTGCATTGAAGTTCCAACTATACCGTTAACTGGTAGGGCGTTTACTTCCTGGAATTTCCGCACAGCTTCTTCGGTAAATGGACCAAATATACCAGTTTCTACACTATTATAATATCCTATTATTCTCAACTGTTTTTGAAGCGTTCTTACGGCTTCTCCTCGATCACCTTTTCTAATGACACTATCTAATAATTTATTAGGTTCTTCCCCCGGAATAATAGTAATTATTTCCGCACTAATTTTTTGTAATTCTAATTGCTTAATCCGCTTTTTAGCATCATATTTATTATCAAATATTCCTGCATATATCACATAATTATTGCCGCTATATTGCCATCTAAAGGCTCCTGGCTGTATCTTCTCAACTTGTTCTAAAACAGCAGAACTATCATCTGTAACACTAACTAAGTAACGCTTAACAAAAATTTTACCCAGTTGATAAGTCATCAAAAATTGAGTGTTTTTACTAGTGCGTAACCTTTCTAATAAGTTTTGCGCTATTTCTGATTCGACAGGTGTTTTTAGACTATTAATATCATTATTTAACTGAGGAATACGACTAGTCAATTCTAACAATTCTATCATATTCTTCAGTTTATAATCTGTTTTTGCTTTTTGAGCTTGTAATAGCTCTATTTTTTTCTTGACGGTGCTTAATTGTTTTGTAGTAAATTCTAGATAGTTTCGCACACGCTCAGATGCCAAACGTCTCTCTTTTTCTTTTTTAGTAAACTCTCGAATTTGTTTATTAGCTTGTTGCTTTTCGTCATTAAGTTTTTTCTGTATAGATATCAATGATTTAGTAGCTTCTTGCAGTTTTACCTGTATATCTTGTTTATCTTTTTCTAATTTTTCCCACTGTTTATTAGCATTATCTATATCTGAATGTGCAACATCAAGGGTTTTCTGTAAGTTTTCCAAAGCTATACCTGAATGTACCGCTCGTATACCTACTAGTATTCCAATACATGAGATCAGAGCTAGTCCAGCAAACCCTAAACGAATAGTATGCTTGATTTTATTTTGCGTTTCAGTTAATCGTCGATTAGCCTTTTTCTCTTCCTGTAAAGCTAATTCTGCTTTTCTTTGTGCTTCAGCCAAGATTTGCTTTGCTTGTCTTTCAGCCTCTAAAGCGAATTTAAAGTTTTGTTTATCCAGTTCTTGGCTAGCAGCTAAAAATTGATAATCTTGATCGCTCAAGCTTTTACCTGATGCCCAAATTTGTGCATCCTGCAATACTTTACCGTGCAACAAATGTGATTCATCTCGGCAATTAGAATCTAACCAGGCTATAATAAATTGCCCATAGGGACGTAGCTGGGCTAAAGCCTTATTAACCCAATTTTGATCAAAAACGGCTTCATAAATATGGTTATAAAGCCTTAAGTTTCCCTCCTGCTTAATCACTAAACCAGATAGTCGCAATTCCATTTGTTCAGAAGTCTCATAAGCTGCAATTTGTCCTATGAGTAAAATTTGCTGATAAAGTCCTAGTAATCTACCTGTATGTTGCTCATCCCTAAAAATCCGATCGCGTATCGTCCGCAAATGCTCCGGATCATCCTGTGATTCCCAATTTTCGATGACACACGATCGCACCAATTCTTCAACTCCCTCAACTTCTATACCAGCAGGAATGAGTTTGCAAAGTTTTTGGGTAAGAAATGGTTGTCCACCCGTCCAAGCCAAAACCTCTTGCAGCAGTGCTTGGAGATTACTAACTTTCCTCACTAATCCTTGAGCTAAAGGTTGAACTTCATGCAACTGAAAACCTTTGAGTTCAATCGCCCGACCAACATTAAACGGTGTGCGGCTTTTATCTTTAATCAAATCTGACGGAGTAGCCACCCCCAGCAATGTGAAAGTGAGGCGCTTATATTCGGGCTTATCAGCACGCTGGTTATAGCAGTCTCTGATTAAAGCAAAAAAGTCGTCACTAGAAAAATTTAAGCTGAGAACGCTATCTATTTCATCTACAAAAATGACTATAGATTGAGAAATTTCAACTAGCAGAACTTCTTCGATAAATTCACTCAATCGCTGTACGGGAGAAAGATGATCCTGATCGCGCCACCAACTCCGTAAATTAAACTTTCCTGAAAACTCGAAACTACTCACCAAACTACGCACTACACCTGTATACCATTGCTCTGGTGTAAGATTCTGACTACCAATTTTCATTAAATCAATTGCAGCACAGGCTATGTCTTCCTTTTGTAGCCGTTGCATTGTTTGTACTCGCAAGCTAGACTTACCCATCTGCCTGGAGTTCAAAACATAACAAAATTCCCCAGCTTTCAATCCCTCATACAAATCTGTATCTGCTTGTCGCACTACATAACTGGGGGCATCAACTGGTAAACTGCCACCAACTTGATATTCATAAGCTGGATTTTGTTCTGTGTTCATCAGCTAACTCTCAAGCGATCGCGGAAATATTGACGATACAAATTACAACGTGGTGTGACATCATTTCCTTGCTGTTGTAATAAGCCCATGCTGAGTAATTTAAAGCATTGTATCGAATCCAACCGAACTGGGCTAGTATTGGCAACTACCTTTTTGATAGCAGCAGCTAATTCTGGACGCTGTTCTAAATTCCACAAATGCCGACGTAAATGGTCGCTATAAGGCCCAGCTTCTGTGGGGGCTGTTTGCAAAAGCAGATTGAGCGTAGTATCCTGTCTGGCAATATGATAAAGTGCCACTCGTACAAGATAGGGATGTCCTCCTACCATCGCCATGAGTTGTTCAACTTGGGTAAAACTCCAATTGAGTCCATGCCTTAGTGCCAAATCAAGAACCTGTTGGGCGTTAAACTCTGGTAACTCAATCGGCAAACCTACATTAAACGGCGATTGATTTATATTCATCGGAATATAAACTTCTGTGGAATGCACTACTACCAACCGCAGTTTTTTCCAAATATCCCGGTTTTTAGCATCTTCATGCCAAGCGCGTAACAGCCCAAAAAAGTCTGCGGCAATTTCGGGATGTTGAAATATCCGATCGACTTCATCCAATCCCAATACTAGGGGCTGGTTGATTTCTGGCAAAAGATACTCCTCGAAATAAGCGGTGCAATTGTCCTTACTGCCAAAAATCACATCCCAATAATCTGCTAACTTGTTGGGTAGCCTCAACCTCCGTCCGACACTGGCACAAAACCACTGAAGGAACTTATCCAAATCTGCAAAAACCTTTCCATCTGCCAATTGAAAGCTCAAAGGCACGGTTAGATAATCTTCTTGTGAAGCGTGATGAAGAATCCGCGCCATGAGTGAGGTTTTACCCATCTGCCGGGGCGCTTTGATCCGAATCAAAGATCCTGGCTTCAAAATTGCCTCGTTGCAGCGAGATTCGATGGGGGGACGCTCAATATAAAACGCCGAAGCCAAATTCACCTGTCCTTCAGGTAATTCTGGTTCTGCCACAGGCAGAGGCGGTGAGAGAGTGAGAGGCTGAGAGGGTGATGAAGGGAAAAAATCATTACTCATTTCTCCATCTGCCAATTTTTCTAAACCCCTATCTGTCAGTAAACTAAAAATTTCCTGTAAAATTTTGGGAGTATCGGCAGGTGAATTCCACTCTCGCTGCTGAACCTGTTGTAAGTAGCCCCGCAAATCGTAATTCAGTGGCGCACTCCAAGGGAAGTTAACGCGAATGGGCAAAATTACTGGCTTATGCCGATCGCTGCCATCCCGTAACTCTTTAGCCTGTCTCACCTCTTCTGTCACCATTTCGCTAGTTGCCGATCGCTCTGACAACAGCAACAAAAAGTAATCACACAGTTTTAATTCTTCATCAATGCGCTGAGGCCATTTTTCCCCCAAGCGAATACTCTCGCCCGCCATGAATGCTTCGTGTCCAGCAGCTTTAATAGCTTCATAAAAATCTTTGGCAAGGCTCAAGTCTGGATCTTGGCTGCGGTAGCTAATGAAAAATCTAGCGCTTTTGCTGGCTGCTGGCAAAGTTGGCATAGTCGGATAAATATCCAGAAATTTTGACAAATTTAACTATATTTTTGCAATTTACGGAATCGAAGCTAGTTTGTACTTTTCTCTAAACAACTTGCTAGTAGCCGATACGCGACCTACTGATACATTTGGTAACTAAAATCTTGCCGCCATCTTCTGTATTCATCTCTAGAAATTTACGAGCCATAATTCAATTAGCTTGTAGCTATCTGCTAAAAAGGTAAGTAAAGTAGTTTTTAAAACACATTTATATAAATTTATTGGTAAACAATTTTTTTCGGAGGGAGTTTACCTAAAAGTACTATCTAAAAAACTATACCAATAAACCAGTTTCCCTAAAAATTTACTTTTACCCCGTACCTTGCATCTATATGACTTCACAATCTTCTCGCTCTGACAAAATTCTGGTTGTTGATGACTCTCCTGATAACGTGTTTTTGATCAAAACTATTTTGGAGGAAGAAGGTTACACCATTAGCACCGCAGAAAATGGGATTTCAGCCTTGGCAGAATTGAAAGCTTCTCCTTGTGACTTAGTTCTGCTGGATTTGATGATGCCAGGTATGGATGGGTACGAAGTCACCAAGCACATTCGCGGTGATATGAAATTGTCGCAATATATCCCCATATTGCTAATCACTGCCCACGATGCGCCCAACGTCGCCCACGGATTAGACTTGGGTGCTGATGATTTTATCCGCAAACCTGTAACAGTAGATGAATTGCTGGCACGAGTGCGATCGCTCCTGCGTTTGAAGCATAGTATGGATGAACGTGATGAAATTGCCCGCCAGCGAGAAGATTTTGTCTCCCGTCTTACCCACGACTTACGCACTCCCTTAGTAGCCGCCGATCGCATGTTGATGCTATTTCAACAAGGTGCGTTGGGAACATTATCAACGCAAATGCAGGAAGTAATCGCCATCATGGCCCGTAGCAATATCAACCTGCTTTCTATGGTGAATACTTTATTGGAAGTTTATCGTTTTGAAGCGGGTCGCAAAAGTTTGGCGTTTCAACCAGTTAATCTGGGCCAATTGCTAGAAGAGGTAACTGGAGAATTATCACCCTTAGCTCAAGACAAAGCACTGTCGCTAAGTGTGGATTTTACCGAAGAATCAAACACAGTTATGGGCGATCGCTTAGAATTGCATCGTCTATTTACCAATCTCATCGGAAATGCGATCAAATTTACCAACTCTGGATCTATTACTATTCGTTTTACTTCTCAACGCCAGTTCAACAAAAGTAATCAATCTCAGTTCTCTGAAACATCCAATTCCGTTGACTACATTAGAATTGAAATAGCGGATACTGGCCCAGGTATTCCCCCTGAAGAACAAGCCACCATATTTGAACGATTTCGCCAAGGCAGCCATAAGACTTCTGGTAGTGGCTTAGGACTGTACCTTGCTCGTCGAATTGTCGAGGCACATCAAGGGATTATTCTGCTTAATTCCGAGTTGGGCAAAGGTAGTGTATTTATTGTGTTTCTACCCACCAAAGCATGAGAAAAATAGTAATTATAAATTATGAATTATATAGTTTTTTATACTGGTAATTCATGATTTATAACCTTACTACTATCTCCCGATAATTTAAAGTAAAAAATTCACTTAGAAAATAAAATGCTAAAAATTTAAGAATCAAATAGGCTGAGATAATAGCATTAGGATTAAATAGTTTTTGATAGGACAAAACAATGATTACCACTGAATTATCTAATATTGGCAATATTATCCAGACTCAGCGAGATTTTTTTAAAACTGGCAAAACTAAAGATGTAAATTTTCGCATTGAACAACTGAAAAATCTTAAGCAAGCAATTATCGAACATGAACAGTCAATAGTCGAGGCATTACAAGCGGATTTACATAAACCAGAAGTAGAAACTTATCTTACAGAAATCAGCGTAATTAAGGATATTGATTACGCCATCAAACATCTTCAAAACTGGAGTAAACCCCAAAAAGCAGCGGTTTCCTGGGATTTTTTTTCCTACTCAGCGAAAATTTATCCAGAACCGTTAGGGGTTGTCTTAATTATCGGCCCTTGGAACTATCCATTTCAGTTAATTATCTCACCGTTAATAGGTGCGATCGCAGCCGGAAATTGTGCAATTATCAAACCTTCAGAAATTGCTTCTCATACGTCTGATATCATAGCTAAGATTATTGCCAAACATTTTGACCCTGCTTATCTTGCAGTAGTAGAAGGAGGCGTGGAAGCAAGTCAAAAACTACTTGCAGAAAAGTTTGACCATATCTTTTTTACTGGTGGTACAGCCGTTGGCAAAATCATCATGGCAGCAGCAGCAAAATATCTCACACCAGTAACTTTAGAATTGGGTGGTAAAAGTCCTTGTATTGTAGATACTGACATTAATCTTGAACACACTGTCAGACGAATTACTTGGGGAAAATTCATTAATGCTGGACAAACTTGTATTGCCCCTGACTATCTTTTAGTCAATAAAACAATCAAGAAAGATTTAATTGATGGTCTGGAAAAATCTTTAAAAGAATTTTATGGCGAGAATCCAGCAAGCAGTCCTGATTATGCCCGCATTATCAGTGAAAAACACTTTGAGAGATTAGTTAGTTTTCTCAAAGATGGAAAAGTTGTCATCGGTGGAGAAAATCAACCTTCAGAGCGTTATATTGCCCCAACACTGATTGATAATGTCTCATTAGAAGATTCTGTAATGCAAGAAGAAATCTTTGGGCCCATTTTACCCATCATTGAATATACTGACATTGCAGAAGCGATCGCCTTGATTAACTCTAGACCCAAACCCTTGGCGTTATACTTCTTTTCTCAAGATAAAAACCTGCAAAAGCGAGTTTTGCAGGAAACTTCCTCTGGTGGAGTCTGTATTAACGACACAGTTATGCAGGTTGGTGTCTCGTCTTTACCATTTGGTGGAGTGGGAGATAGCGGTATTGGCAACTATCACGGCAAAGCTAGCTTTGACACCTTTTCCCATAAGAAAAGTGTATTGCAAAACTCCTTCTGGCTCGATTTAAAATGGCGATATGCTCCTTATGAAGGCAAATTACCACTCATAAAGAAACTTCTCGGTTAAAGTCTATTATTTTCTTGCAGCACAAATCTAGCTCACCAGAAAATAGAATTACATGACTACAAGCATTAATTTGAAGATTGGTTTTGACCAGAAAAACTATATTTAGTGCTTGAGCAAATTCCTTGTGGAGTAAAAACAAACGTGCCATTTGGTTATCGCAATATGAGTTAACTCAAACTTCAAATGGCAATAAAAGCCTACCGATCAAATAGAGCAGTAGGCTTTTATGATTGGGTTTGGCTTCTGAGAAAAAGATTTTCTGCACTTGGCAAAATAACTATTAGCCCCAAAGAGGCTTGTGCGATTGCTTCAGTCGTCCAGTAATGACTCACTACTACATTAAAGATGGACGAAAAAATCGTTAATACAATCGCTAGCCAAAGTGCGATCGGAACGAATTTTTTTTTCCATGTTGCTTGCTGGCGAAGTCTATTTTGGCTTTGTAGTAAGGTTTGGCGCCAAAACGGGGAGGTACTGAATATAGAGAAAGTGTATAGCATTCCTGCCTCTATTAGCAGGATGGCTTTAAGGTTTGGGTTCATGATAGGGTACTTAAGTGCGATCGCAGTTAAGCAGACTCCCGCAGCTAGATACAGTAGCGTAAACAAGGTAAAACGTCTCATAGTTTTTTCCTTAATTTTTAGTACTATCAGCTTTGTTCGTGTTATCGATGTTAGCCACTGCTATTCTAAGATTATTTACCTGCTATCAACATCACCTTAAAAATTGTTGATCTCTAACTAAATTCAATAACTCCTAACTATTAAATCCCAAAAGCCTTGCTGTAACGCTCCTCAGCCCAAGGTTCACCACGACGATGGTAGCCATTGCGCTCCCAAAAACCAAGTTCTTCAGCAGCTAAAAATTCCAAACCATTAATCCACTTAGCACTTTTCCAAGCGTAGAGGTGGGGCACAACTAACCGCATCGGCCCGCCGTGTTCAGATGGAAGGTCTTCACCAAAGACTTTAAAAGCAAAAAAGTTTTCTTCGCGCAGAAAATCTTCTATAGAAATATTGGTGGTGTAGCCGCCATAGCAGTGTTCCATAACGTGGGCTACTTTCGGGTCTAATTCAATCAGACCCATGAAATCTGTAACTTTAATGCCAGTCCATTTGACATCAAGTTTAGACCAGCGCGTTACACAGTGGAAGTCAGCTGTGAATTCGTGTTGAGGTAGCGCCATAAAATCTGACCAACTAAAGGTAGCAGATTTTGCTAAACCCCAAACTCGAAACTCCCATTCCTCAGTGCTGACTTGGGGAGTTTCGCCGTAAGTTAATACGGGAAAACCTTTAGCTAAATGTTGACCAGGAGGGACGCGTTCGCCTTCTTCTTTGCCTGGTTTCTGAAAAAATTTTCCTAGCATAGTTAGAGAAAAATCAGTTTTCTCAAGATGTTTACAAGCTTTTTTGCTGAGTTGCCAACAGCACCAAATGTTTTACTCTTTGATATATATAAACTCTTGAATGATAGGTAATGGGTAATGGATATTTCCAATTACTCACTACCAATTTTTTTTGATCTAATGAGCTTATGTAGAGTGTCTATGATTCATAATGCAATCAGGAAAGCTAAGAAAAAGCATTTATCTAGCGATCGGAACTTTGATTGTTGAGTTTGGCAATCAAATCTGTCGGTGCTGTTCGTGCTTTTCCTGACTGAGAAATTATGATTCTTCTTCCTCTTCTTCAGCAGTTGGATAAACAAATGTAGAACGTCCAGTCAAAATTGACTTGCCCAAAGATAGGGCTTTCTGAGCTTCAACGACGGCTTTATGCCTCCAGGTAGCTCGACGTTTATCTCGTTTTGATTTGGAAGTTTTCTTCTTAGGAACAGCCATGTCAGCAGATATCGCGATTCTTGACAACCTTCTTATTCTAGGCCATCCACTGACGCCAAAGACAACAGTTGAGTCAGGAATAAGTAAGTTGGGTTCAGACTGACGCCAAGACGCGGGAACAGCAAGAATGACTTTCTTTAAATCCCCCAAGATTCCGAGCCAAGAAAGCTTTGGCTCGGACTTCTAGCTCAATCCGTCATTTTGGCGTTGACACAGCGCTAGCTGCTGGAACTTGATTGGAATTATTTTCAAAGAAAAGTAAAGATCGCGCAGTTTTGAAGTAAGTGGCCCAATTTTGAGCATCAGGGCGCGATCGCCATTCAGGACGACTGACATCTAATGTCAGGACTGGTGCGATCGCGCCATAATTTTGTACGGACACAATGATGGAAACATCTGTCACCAAGATATCTTGGTCGAAGCTCCTTTGAGCAGCTGCCCTAGCGACCGCTTCCGCTCTCCTGAGAACGGTTTCATAGTTTTCTTCTGGCAAGCGGTCAATAGCTAGATCGACTCTAGCGGTGTAAGCTCGCACAACCTGCGGTGCGATCGCTTCCATCAAAAACCACGCAGGGACAGTAGATATAAGCAAAACTACTAAAGGAATTATCCGGATTCTTCTGGCAATTTGGCTAATAACTGAAAAGGGAGCGAGCGATGATGGTAGGTGAGCAGAAATTTTGCTCATGACCTTCTATCTCCTTAGTAATGATCTGTTATTGAAATTAGGTAAAGGTATTTTCCGGCTAATTAACGTAATAAAAACTACATTCTAACTTAAGATTCAATTAGAATCACCTAGAGTATAAGACATAGGTTAGCTTTGTTTTTTTAGCAAAGCCAACCACAATTTTAAGACCAGCAAACAACAATAACTGACAAAGAGCGGGATGGCAAATTACTGGGCGATCGCGATTGGTATCAATCAATATCAGTTATTTCAACCTTTAAGTTGTGCCCAAGCAGATGCTGAGGCACTAGAAGATTTTTTGGTGACAGAGGCAAGTTTTCTCCCCAAGCACTGTCTAGTGATGACAGATACTTCGCCGCCGATTGGGGATAGATCGACTTACCCGACGAAGGAAAATATTTTGCTGCTGCTTGAAGATTTGGCAGCAACAAGTTGGCAACCGGAAGACTATCTGTGGTTATTCTTTAGCGGCTATGGAGTCAATTACAAGGGCAAAGATTACTTAATGCCAGCAGAGGGCAACCCGGAACTGGTGCAAGAGACTGGCATAGAATTGCGATCGCTAATGCAAAGCCTGCAACTTGCTGACCTGAATGTATTGCTACTACTTGATATCAACCGCGCTTTTGGCACTCAAGCGGATGCCCCCGTTGGTGAAGAAACAATAGAACTAGCCCAAGAGCTACAACTGGCAACAATTCTTTCTTGCCAACCAGAGCAATTTTCCCATGAAAGTAGCGAACTAGGTCACGGATTCTTTACAGCAGCTTTGTTAGAAGCTTTACGTTCTGGTAATGGCAGCAACTTAGCAGATTTAGAAAGCTACCTAAGTCTGATCGTGCCAAAGTTATGTCACCACCACTGGCGTCCTATCCAAAACCCTGCCACGATCATCCCATCAAGGCAGCAAGTAATCTTGCCAAAATTGGCAATGGAAAATGATTTGAAACCAGAAGCGGTGATTTATCCTGAAGAATCTTTTGCTATTGCCCTTGCAGCTCCTCCCCTTGATGATTCCTCTAGAACTTCAGTAGATCGGGGCAGACGGGGAGAAGCTAGTGTGAACCCCTCCCAACAGGTGAAAAGTCAAAAAGTTCAGGAGTCAGGTAGCAAATTAGTTGCCCAGCCAATGGCGGAAACTTCCTTGGGAGTGAATACCAGAGGAAGATTTATCCCCAATTCCTCCAAAGGTTACGTCTCTCGATTGCCAGCAAATCAGCCAAGCATCCCTTTTTGGAAACAGTTTATTTTATGGGGCGGAGGCAGCTTGCTGGTAGCAGGTTTAATCGCCGTAGTTTTTCTCCGTAATCAAGAAACTTTTAGAATTAAGCAAATATCAAGCACATCACCCAATACTAATGTTAGCGATCGCCAGATTGTCGAGAATTTACCAAGCGCTCGCACTCCACCAGTGAGACTCAAAAATCAATCTAGCGCCCAAATAGCCTCTAGTTCCCAGTCAAAAAAGCGAAATCAAGCAGTATTAGACCTGGCGAAAATGTCGCTCAGACAAACTCAGGCGAGCGATTTGAGCATGGCGATCGCTACAGCCCGAAAAATTCAATCGGGTGAACCACTGTACGAACAAGCTCAAGAGAATATTCAGATTTGGAGCCAGATGATTTTAGATTTAGCAGAAGGTCGTGCTAAACAAAGACAGTATGCCAGCGCTATTGCTGCTGCTCGATTAATCACCAAAGACGAAGCCCCCTACGCGAAAGCACAAGCAGCAATTAACCTGTGGCGCTTAGAGGGTAAACAGTATGTGAGTAACAAAACTCTTTTAGATGCAGCTAATGCCTTAATTAAGTCTGAACAGGCATCTACCTATAATCGGGCAATTGAAGTTGCCAAGAAAGTACCAGCCGATCAACCAGGCTTCGATGCAGCCCAAAAATCGATCGATAAATGGAGTGAGAAAATTTTAGACCTGGCCAAGCGTCGTGCCGCCGAAGGAGAACGTAAAGCTGCAATTGCAACCGCGGCTTTAGTGCCAGAGGAAACAGCCGCTTATGAAGATGCTCAGGATGCCATTCAAAAATGGCAAAAGAAATAGTAAAAAAATAATAAAAAATGGTTAGGAGTTAGGAATTAGGAGTTATATTATTGATCCCCGACCTTTTACTCCTAACTACTCACTTTTGACTCAGCACTCAACACTCAACACTCAGCACTCAGCACTCAACAGTACTGCGATACATCTTCGCCACACTCGTCGGCTAGATAGCACAACGCTCGGAAACGTAAACCAACCACTTCTTCGTATAAGGGGTTTAGCTTGCACATGGGTGGGATGTGAAACAAGGTCTTCCCAAATAATTTGACATCGCGCTCAAAGGGGCATTGAGATGGAATTAGTTTGCACAAACGATGAGCTAGTTGGCGATCGCGGACTTGAATGTTTTCTACTCGCTGCCGTAAGGGTTGGAGAATATCCCAGTAAGGCTTGGAAGGAGAATGGTTAAGCTGGGTTGCTTTATGGTCAGTAGTTTCTGCTTGATTGATTGATACCCAGCTAGCCAGGAAAATCTTTTTGGTGGTATTGTCGAATACCTTCATGGTTAACCCTCTGTGTTATTGAGGCTATTCACCTTTTTGATGAATATATACAACGTGGCAACGAACTTTCCCGGAAAAATCGCGTTCTGACTGCGATATAATGTAATACCTGATTAGCCACTTAAGTCAGAACCTAATTTATTACTACGTCAAGTTAATCGCAATTTTCTGGGGATCGGTAGTGTAATATTACGATCTTGTTCATAACTTGACACAGTTTAAATTTTAATAAAGACATCCGTCATTGGATAGGTTTTAGTGTAACATTTACAAACCTTAATACAAGGTCTTTCTGAAAGTATTTTTGCTAAGTATAAACATCAGTAATCCTCTAGAAGGCTTTTTTCCTCTCAGTGTTCCCACTTTCTCACGTAAGTGTGTCCTGTTCATTAATGGCTGAATGCCGTAGAAGCACTGATTTTTGATCGATTAGAATCGATTGCATTTCACAAAAATTAAGTTTGCAGTGGCGATTACTTGCTCAAAATTGGACTCAATAATTTATAAAGAACTACTTAAAAAAGAAAATTTTTAAGTAGTTCTTCTGATAAATAAATATTAAATGTATAAAAAAATGATTTTAGTTTTTTAAGCTAATTCGGTTTAAGCACTGTTGTAATCCCCAGCTTCGTTGTGTCACAAATATTTTAGGCAATTAATCATTAAGTTGCTTTCAACGTAGGCTGAGTATTAAAGACGACTAAAGTATGAAAATAGGTAATCATGTTTACTTTAATTGTGGTGGTTACAGCCATCATGGTATCGACTGTGGTGATGGTACAGTCATCCACTACACAAAAAATCAGGGAAATATTTCTCGTGTTTCTTGGGATTCATTTGCATCTGGAAAAATAGTATTTGTGAGAGAGTATGGTAATTGTGACTTACCTGATGTTGTAATTCAACGTGCCGAAAGCCGATTGGGAGAAAATATTTATGACCTGTTTGGTAATAATTGTGAACACTTCGCTACATGGTGTAAGACAGGTATACATGCAAGCGAACAAGTAAAAAATGCTGGAGCAGCTACAGGAGGAGCATCTGTAAGTGGAGCCGCAGTTGCGGGTAGTATTGGTGTTGTCAGTGCTGCCGGAGCCGCAGCCGGACTAAGTGGAGCCGGGATTATGTCAGGTCTAGCTACAGTTGGTGGAATTGTTGGTGGGGGAGCTGTTGCGGGCATTGGCGCACTTGGTATGGCTCCTGCTGCTATAACAACCCTGGCAATGAATAGTGTTTTAGAAGATAACGAAAATCTCACTAGCGAGGAGCGAGAAGCTCGTGCTGTTGGCAGAACGATGACGACTGTTGGTGCTGCTGCTGGTACTGCGGGAGCCGTTGGTGCTGTTGCAGCCTATGGAACTGTTGCTGGTCTGAGTGCTACTGGAATCACTTCGGGGTTAGCCGCTGTTGGGGCGACAGTTGGCGGTGGTATGGCAGCAGGTGTAGCTATCACAGTTGCAGCACCAGCAGTTGCAGCCGCAGCAGTTGGTTATGGTGCTTACTGTTTCTGGAAATGGATATCAGAATAATAAATCGGCAATTTAGAGACAGTTGGTTATACCCACTATTCAACCTCTATCAAGGTAAATGATTTTTCTCTAACTCTCATGCCAAAGCGCAAAGACGTTCAGAAAAACTCTGCGTCTTTGCGCTTCTGTATGAGATTTTTACCGTAAATTCTACGATGCTACTTGAGCAGCAGTCCGAGTGCGTCGTCTTCTGCCATCAGCAACTTTTACAGGTGGCTCATCAGGGATTTGCATCAACAAAGTCACAGATGGCTGACATTGCAATTCTCGACGGATGGAACGTTGCAATTCTCGTTCTAAAGTACCTTGCAATCCACCCCAGTCTATATCTGCTGCTTCACCTTGCTCAGGAGCAAATTCTGTCCAGCGCACAGAGAGGATTTCTTCAATGCGTTGTTTTACCCAAGTTTGTAACAGTGATCGCTCTACACTTGTTACTACACCGCGGAGGTGAGTTTCTGGTTTTGCCAACAGTTTACCATTCCAATCAATGGCAGCTGCGATCGTGATAATGCCTTCTGAAGCCATGCGTTGCCGTTCTTGCAGGACTTTGGCACTTACCATACCCGAACTAGTAGTATCCACCAATTCAATACCAGATGGCACCTTACCAGCAACACGAATAGCATCTTCAGTCAGTTCGACAATATCACCATTCTGAATAATGATCATATTTTCTGCGGGAATGCCCATACTCTGAGCCGTTTCTGCGTGCTTCACTAGCATCCGGTGTTCGCCGTGAAATGGCACAAAGAATTTGGGTCGAGTTAAGGCAATCATCAGTTTTTGTTCTTCCTGACAGCCGTGACCGGAGACGTGGATTCCTTTATCTCGACCATAGACCACTTTCGCACCTTGAATCATCAATTTATCAATGGTGTTGACTACAGCGATCGTATTTCCGGGAATTGGGTTAGCAGAGAATACTACCGTATCTCCTTGGCGGATTTTAATGTGAGGATGTTCTTTGTTGGCAATGCGGGTCATTGCTGCCATCAATTCCCCTTGAGAACCTGTAGTTAAAACCAGTACTCTTTCATCGGGTAGATTGCGGACGGCGTGCAATGGTTGCAGCAGATTATCTTCACACTTGATGTAACCTAAATTGCGGGCATGAGCAATCAAGTTCAGCATGGAACGCCCGACAACTGTCACTACCCGATTCTGCTTCTTCGCAATATCCAAAATCATATTGATGCGATGGACGCTAGAAGCGAAGGTAGTGACAAATAATCGCCCAGGTGCTTGACTAAACACTCTCTCCAGATTGGGATAAACTGAACGTTCTGAAGGTGTAAATCCTGGTATCTCAGCGTTAGTGGAATCACTTAGCAGGCAAAGAACGCCTTTTTCACCATGTTCTGCTAGGCGTTGCAAGTCAAACTTTTCACCATCCACTGGGGTATGGTCAATTTTAAAATCCCCTGTGTGAATGACTACACCCAGGGGAGTATGAATGGCAACAGTGAAGCTATCAGCGATGGAATGAGTGTTGCGGATATATTCAACTAAAAAGTTTTTGCCAATCCGCACTACATCCCGTGGTAGAACTGTTCTGATTTCTGTGCGATCGCGGACTCCTGCTTCTTCTAATTTACCCTCTAGCATTGCCATTGCTAGTCTGGGCCCATAAATCACCGGAATATCAAATTGCTTGAGATGAAAAGCAATCCCACCAATATGGTCTTCATGACCATGAGTAACGATCATCCCTTTAATTTTGTGGCGATTTTCCCGCAAATAAGTCGTATCTGGTAATACAATATTGACTCCATGCATCGCCTCTGTGGGAAAAGCCAATCCTGCATCTAACAGGATAATTTCATCGTCATACTCAAAAAGACAGGTATTTTTACCAATTTCATGCAAACCGCCCAAAGGAATAATTTTCAAGGCGGAATTATTAGCTTCGTTTTTAGCCATTTTCTCCTTAGATTGTTACTTGTGGTTAATTAAGTTGATAGTTAACGAACTTGTATTTAAGACAACATCATCTGTCTCTTAAGCCAGTCCCAAAGCAATCAAGTTTTAATTGAAGATTTCAATTTTTTATTCAATAAAATCAACTGTAAGACTCAAGGATTCATAGTATATCTATCAGTCCTAGCACAGGTTTTTAAATTGCAACTTATGAACAATTATGATCGTTGTTTATATGTATCTTTGACAAGGAGGAGACTACCAGCATTTAAATAAGTTGGTGGTTAAATTAAACTAAGTTCTTTCAGAACCGCTTCTAATTTTTGACTGACTTCTAAATCAGCTTCACATAACGGCGGACGAGTTGAACCAACCTCCCAACCTTGAAGTCGCAGTGCTTTTTTCACTGGAATGGGATTTGAAGTGAGAAATAGAGCTTTAAACAACGGAAATAGTTGGAGATGAATGTCGCTTGCTACCTCAACTTTTCCCGCACTAAAAGCTTGAATCATCTGCTGTAGTTGGTTTCCTACCAGATGAGAAGCCACACTTACCACACCCTTTGCCCCGATCGCTAACAAGGGCAAAGTCATGTAATCATCACCAGAATAGATGTGGAATTCTTTTGGTGTCAAGCGACGAATTTCGCTTGCCTGATCTATATTACCAGTGGATTCTTTAATCCCGACAATATTGCTAACCTCAGCTAACCGGGCAACTGTTTCTGGCTGAAGGTTTTGTCCGGTACGACCGGGGACATTATATAACAACAACGGTAAGTCGGGACAGGCTTGTGCTATTGCCTTAAAGTGAGCTTCCAATCCCGCTTGCGGCGGTTTGTTGTAATAAGGAACAACTTGTAAGGAACCATGTACTCCTATTTTAGACGCTTTTTGGGTGGCTGCGATCGCTTCTTTGGTGGAATTCGATCCACAACCTGCGATTACCTTGGCTTTTCCGGCCACGGACTGCAATACCTCGACAAACAACTGGTATTCCTCATCCCAACTTAGCGTCGGGGATTCTCCTGTTGTGCCGCACATCACCAATGTATCTGTACCGTTGTTAGCTAGATGCGCCGCCAGTTCTGCCGCTACATCATAGTTGACACTACCATCTGCTTTAAATGGCGTAATCATAGCGGTTAAAACACTGCCAAAATCTCCCACCCTTTTTTCACTCCTGATTACCCATGTTTTTATATCTTGGTGGTTCTTTATTGTAATAACCTATCTGCAAATTGCTTTCAAGTGTCATTAGTCTTTTGTCACTTGTCCTTCGTCCTTTGTTGCTTAACCAATGACAAAGGACTAATGACTAATAGCTAATGGTTTGAGTAGATTTTTCTCTACTAACAACTCGGCGATTTGTACTGCATTTAATGCTGCGCCTTTGCGGATTTGGTCGCCACACAACCATAATTCCAAGCCACAAGGATGAGAAATATCCTGGCGAATTCTTCCCACTAAAACTTCATCTCGACCTGTTGCTTCTATTGGCATCGGAAAATGGTTAGTTCCCCAATCTTCTACCAATTTTACTCCAGGGGAGGAATTTAAAATTTCTCTGGCTTCCTTCGCACTAAAAGGAGTCTCAAATTCTAAATTAATGGCTTCTGAGTGGGCGCGGAGTACGGGAACCCGTATACAGGTTGCAGTGATTCTGATTTGCTGCGTACCAAATATTTTTCGGGTTTCGTTGACCATTTTCATTTCTTCCTCACAATAACCCAAATCGTTTAATGGGGAGTTATGCGGGAATAAATTAAATGCCAATGGGTAAGGCAATATTTCGGCAATCGGTGGCTGTCCTTGTAGTATAGCGCTTGTTTGGGTTTTGACTTCTGCCATTGCCCTAGCACCCGCACCACTAGCCGATTGGTAGGTTGCAGCGACGATGCGTTGCACTGGTTTAACTTTATGCAATGGCCAGACTGCCACAGCCATTAAAATCGTTGTGCAGTTGGGGTTAGCAATAATACCTTGGTGATGCGCTGCGGCTTGAGGATTCACCTCTGGCACTACTAAGGGAACTTCCGGGTTCATCCGAAAGGCACTGGAGTTGTCAATCACCACTGCGCCCTTTTCGACGGCAACTGCTGCCCAAGCTTTGGATGTGGAACCACCTGCACTAGCCAGTACTATATCGACATTTTCAAAGGCGCGATCGCTCACTGCCTCTATTGGTATATTTTCACCTTTAAACTGTAGCGATCGCCCAACACTCCGCTCTGATGCCAATAACTTCAAGTCAGCAACCGGAAAATTACGACTTTCTAATAATTCCAGCAACTCTGTGCCAACTGCACCAGTCGCTCCCAAAATAGCTAAACGATAGGATTTCGACAAACTTGCTTCCTCCTTTAAGATACTTATCTGCAATTTCTTGGAACAATTGACAATTTAGTTATATTTAAATAGCGATCGCAGTCTGGAAATACATTTTTAATAGGTATTATATTTTTCTCTAATTTAGTCTATCTTTAGATATTTAATACATTTATTTTTTTGCTTATTTAATTAAGTTAAATGATATTGCATTTTTAAATAACAGTATATTTATTTTTTTCATCTATTCTAACTATAAATATATATTATACAACAATCCGCCATTTTTATAATAAATGGAGATATCTGCACTTAGGGGTTTAACAAGCATCCTACCTGTAAATAAACAAATGTATTGGCTACAAGCTTGCTTGCCAAGATGATGAATATACTATGATCTAAATCCATAAAGCCAGCACGAGGTCAAACTGAGCGATGTGGTTAAGTAACAGATGCACTCTCGTACCACACACAACTTAATAATAGCTAGATAATAGCTAGACTAAATACTATAACTTTAACCTGAGGTACTAACCACTATTTGAGAACCAGGATATCACGGCATTAGCCCACTGGATAATTAATTACCAAGTTTTAGAGTGAGTCGGGGGTGAAGAAGAGGATAGGTTACAGGGTACACTTTACAGATTTATTCCCTATCAACTGTCACCTCCCCTTAATCCAAATGCCCCATTAACTAAATTGTTATGAAGGTAAAATGTCAAGTCCTTGATAATTGGCAGTAAACTGGATGTTTGCCCCAGGACAAACATCCATCCTTGGATGTCACAAGACCTTTTGGCAAACTCCCATTACCCCTAAGAGACATCAAGCCATAAACGCAAACAATTATTTTATTGCGTTTTGTGTGTACTCGGAGTATAAAATACCAGAAAACTAGAGACGAAGCATGAAAGTCACCCAGGAAAAACTTCCCGCCAGCCAAATTGGTCTGGAAATAGAGATTACGCCGGAAATTACCAAGCAAACTTACGAACAGGTCATTAAAAACTTAGCGAGTACTGCCAATATTCCTGGGTTTCGTAAAGGCAAGGTGCCTCGGCCGATATTACTACAACGGCTGGGTACAACTCGAATCAAAGCAGCGGCGCTGGAAGAACTAATTCAAGATGGTATTGAGCAAGCAGTCAAACAAGAAGCCATTCCAGCAATTGGTCAGCCGCAATTGCGCTCCTCTTTTGAGGATTTGATTAATAATTATGAACCTGGAAAACCCCTGACGATTTCCGCTGCTGTCGATGTAGAACCAGAAGTGAATTTAGTTCAGTACACTGATTTGCAAGCTAAGGCTGAAGAAGTCAAGTACGATCCAGAGCGAGTGGAGAACACTCTGGATAAGGAACGTCAAGAATTGGCGACATTGATTCCTGTGGAAGGACGTGCAGCCCAAATCGGCGATATTGCCGTAGTCGATTTTAAAGGTTCCTTCGCCAGAGTTGAGGGCGAGGACGAAACAGCTGAACTAGAACCGATTCCCGGAGCCGAAGCAACTGATTTTCAAGTTGAATTGCAGGAAGATAAGTTTATTCCAGGCTTTATTTCGGGAATAGTCGGGATGAATCCTGAAGAAACCAAAGAAATTGCGGCGCAGTTCCCAGATCCTTATGCTAATGAAGAATTAGCTGGAAAAGCGGCAACTTTCACCGTGACGCTCAAAGAGTTAAAAGAAAAGGAGCTACCAGAAGTAAATGACGATTTCGCCCAGGAAGTCAGCGATTTTGAAACCTTAGAGGAGTTACGCGCTTCTTTGGTAGAGCAATATCAAAAAGAGGCGGACGACAAAACAAAAACCAATAAGCAGGAAGCCTTGTTAACGGAACTGCTCAAGCACGTAGAAGTTGACTTACCAGCAACTTTGATTGAGCAAGAAGTGGATGCGATGCTCACGCAAACAGCAATCCGGCTGTCTCAGCAGGGATTGGATGTGAGAAAGCTGTTTACTCAAGATATTATTCCGCAATTGCGGGAGCGATCGCGTACTGAAGCAATTGAACGCATCAAACGCTCCTTATCCTTGCGGGAAATCGGCAAACGCGAATCTATCGAGGTAACACCAGAAGAAATCGCAGCCAGAGTTACAGAACTTTTGGAACAATACTCAGAGGAACAGGATGTTGATGAAGATAAACTGCGCTCAATCGTAGAAAACGAACTGTTAACCGAAAAAATCATCGATTGGCTCTTAGAACACTCCTCAGTTGAACTTGTACCCGAAGGTTCCTTGAGTCTTGCGGAGGAAACGGAAGACACAGAATCTGATGCTGATGGTGATACACCTCAGACCGAGGAAGAAAGCAGCGAAGCTTCTACAGAAGTTACAGAAGGATAATAAAAAATCCCACAACCATGAGTTCACCAGTTCTGAGTTAAAGTACTGGTGAAATGGGTAAGGTAAGGGAGATGAGGAAGTAGAGGGAGAAATAACCAATGCCCCATGCCCCATACCCAATGCCCTATAACTCAGGGATGAAGTCAAAATAATTAAAGAATTAATGAATTTTCGGCAAATAGTGACACCTGTTATCACTTGAGCTTGATACTGTGTTACACGAGAGGAAATTATATGAGGCATAATGGTTAACACGTAGCTTATAAAAATTCCATTCGTTGAAAAGGCAGCATCTGCTGCTGAAACATTTGTCCTAAATAATTGTCAAAGAAAGCTTGTATGCTTGAATCGCAGTCGGGAAATTCCCCAATCAGCAACTTAAGTCGAATAAACATTAACTCCCAGTTAAGCAGCCCTAGCAACATCGTGCCGATGGTGATAGAGCAATCTGGTATGGGAGAAAGAGCTTTCGACATCTACTCCCGCCTGCTGCGAGAGCGGATTATCTTTTTAGGAACGCCAATAGATGATGCCGTAGCCAACTCAATTGTGGCTCAATTGTTATTCCTAGACGCCGAAGACTCAGAAAAAGACATCCAATTGTATGTTAATTCTCCTGGCGGCTCCGTCTACGCAGGGATGGCAATCTATGATACAATACAGCAAATTCGCCCTGATGTTGTTACCATCTGTTTTGGATTAGCCGCGAGCATGGGGGCATTTTTGTTGACAGCAGGAGCTGCCGGTAAGCGAATGTCTCTGCCCGACTCCCGGATTATGATTCACCAACCACTTGGTGGCGCTCAAGGTCAAGCCATTGACATTGAAATTCAAGCCAGAGAAATTCTTTACGTTAAGGCTAAGTTGAATCAGTTAATGGCTCACCATACTGGTCAACCCTTAGAAAGACTTGAAGCAGATACTGAGCGCGACTTTTTTATGTCGGCTGAAGAGGCAAAAAACTACGGTTTGATTGATCAGGTCATTTCCAGGCAAAATCTTCCCGTAGCAGGGGAAAACGTCACCATTCTGAAATAAGAGGCTGGTATGTCTAAGTACGACTCCCATTTGAAATGTTCATTTTGTGGCAAGTCTCAAGAGCAGGTGCGTAAATTAATCGCAGGGCCGGGAGTCTACATCTGCGATGAATGCGTTGACTTGTGTAATGAAATACTAGACGAGGAGTTACTCGATACTAATGGTGCGGCAGCACAACCAGCACCGAGAGCAGAGCCACCTGAAAAACGGCGTACTCACTCTGCTAGTATTTCGTTTAATCAAATACCCAAGCCAAGAGAGATTAAAAAGTATCTAGACGAACACGTTATTGGTCAAGACGAAGCGAAGAAAGTTCTGTCAGTAGCTGTTTATAATCACTACAAGCGGCTGGCAGTCATTCAGTCTAAAGCCAGTGGCAAACCTGGGTCAGATGATGCCATAGAACTGCAAAAGTCCAACATCTTGTTAATCGGCCCGACTGGTTGCGGCAAAACTCTCTTAGCGCAAACTCTAGCGAAAATCCTGGATGTACCTTTTGCTGTCGCCGATGCGACGACGCTGACGGAAGCAGGGTATGTGGGAGAAGATGTAGAAAATATCTTGCTGCGACTGTTGCAGGTGGCAGATTTGGATATAGAAGAAGCGCAAAGGGGAATTATTTACATTGACGAAATTGACAAAATTGCTCGTAAGAGCGAGAACACGTCAATTACCCGTGATGTTTCTGGCGAAGGCGTGCAGCAAGCCTTGCTGAAAATGTTAGAGGGAACGATCGCTAATGTACCACCCCAAGGAGGGCGTAAGCATCCTTATCAAGACTGCATCCAGATTGATACAAGTAATATTTTGTTCGTCTGTGGTGGTGCCTTCGTAGGCTTAGAAAAAATTGTAGATCAGAGAGTTGGCAAAAAAGCAATCGGCTTTGTGCAACCGGGAGAAGGCCAATCGAAGGAGAAACGAGCAGCAGACACTCTTCGCCATCTAGAACCGGATGATTTAGTAAAATTTGGCCTGATTCCAGAATTTATTGGGCGGATGCCAATGGTAGCAGTTGTAGATCCGCTAGATGAAGAAGCGCTGATGGCGATTCTTACTCAACCACGCAGCGCCCTAGTGAAGCAGTACCAAAAGCTGCTGAAGATGGATAATGTCCAGCTAGATTTTAAAGCAGATGCTTTACGAGCGATCGCTCAAGAAGCTTACCGCCGTAAAACTGGTGCTAGAGCATTACGTGGGATTGTCGAAGAATTGATGTTGGATGTAATGTATGAGTTACCATCCCGTAAGGATGTGACACGCTGTACAGTTACAAGGGAGATGGTCGAGAAGCGATCAACTGCTGAACTGATAATACATCCGTCTTCACTACCGAAGCCAGAATCAGCTTAATGAGTCATTAGTTATTGGTCATTAGTCATTGGTCAAAAAATAAGGAATAATAACCATATACCAGGGACTAATGACAACTGACAAAGGACAAATGACTAATGCCTTATATTAATGTTCGTGGCGTTGAGCATTACTACGAATGGGTGAAAAAACCATCCGGTTCTTTGGTAAAACCAGTGATGGTTTTTATGCATGGTTGGGCTGGTTCGGCTAGATATTGGCAAAATACTGCTGATGCTTTATCAGAGCAATTTGATTGTTTACTCTACGATATGCGGGGATTTGGCCGTTCTGGTGGAAAGCCAACCATAGCCGAAGCAAGTGAAGCTGTTACTGAATCTGAGTCCCCACAGGAAGAATCAGAGGCAATTAAAGAGCTAACCTATGAGTTAGAGGAATACGCTGATGATTTGGCAGCTTTCTTAGATGGGTTGCATCTTCAGCGTGTTTATATCAATGCTCATTCGATGGGCGCGTCTGTTGCTACTTTATTTTTTAACCGCTATCCCGAACGAGTAGAACGAGGAATTTTAACTTGTAGCGGCATTTTCGAGTACGACGAAAAATCCTTTAGTGCTTTTCATAAATTCGGTGGCTATGTAGTGAAATTCCGTCCCAAATGGTTAAGCAAAATTCCATTTGTTGACCGGATGTTTATGGCCAGATTTTTATATAGTTCCATACCACATTCTGAGCGGCAAGCTTTTTTGGAAGATTTTCTGGAAGCAGATTACGATGCGGCTTTAGGAACAATTTTTACTTCAGTCAGTAAGGCTCAATCTGAAGTGATGCCGCAAGAGTTTGCCAAGCTGACAGTGCCGACTCTGCTTGTGGCAGGGGAGTATGACAAGATTATTCCAGCCGAGATGGGTCGTCAAGCAGCGGCACTGAATGAAAAAGTGGAATTTGTGATGATTCGTAACACAGCGCATTTCCCAATGTTGGAAGATGCCCCAACTTATCTGCAACGGGTACAAGAATTTTTGCAAATTAACACGCCAAAACCACAAGTGGGGTAACTGCTGGCGATTTTTAGACAGTTAAGTGTACCTGCGTGATACCTTGACGCATTTTATATTGTCGCCTTAACCAAGACTTTTTAATTATTTTACGGAGTAAGGGAGCAAGTTGAATCAACAGCGATCGCAGCAGTGCATTTTTTCGCAGTAGTTCGCCTTGTTTAGCTTCTTCTAACTGGAGTTGCTGGGCACGGATAATTTCTGGCTGACGTTCTGCTTGGATGTGCGATAGTGCTATGTCAATATCCTGCTGTCCAGCTTCTTTTTGCAACAGTGGTACAAGATGATTAGCAGCGACAATCACATCACGGAATGCGAGATTAATTCCTTGGGCACGGACGGGAGACATTGGGTGTGCAGCATCACCTAGAAGCAGTACTCCTGGTGCGTGCCATTGGGGGCAATAACCAACCACAACAGAGAGCCGAATGGGAGATTCGATGGTGTCTGCATGATTACGGAAATGCTCTGCTAGCCATGAGGGTGATAAGGAGGCAAAAACCTCTGCCCAGTTGGCTTGTTTGGAGTCAGTGTTTTCGGTTGCCGACATCACCCAAGCCAGATGTAGTTTTCCTGATTCTGCTCCGTGAAAGATGGTAAATACGCGATCGCCATTTACAATAGTACGAAACACATTATCGGCTGCAAACTCAGGACTGGCGGCAAGTTTAAACCAAAGAATATCAATATTTTTGGGCTGGCGTACCAATTCCAATCCTATCCGTTGTCGTACAAGAGAATTTCGACCATCTGCCCCAATCACTAAGTCAGCAGCAAATTCTCTGCCATCGCTCAGTACTACACCTGCTACACGTTGGTTACTCCACAATAAATCCTTGACAGGAACACCTTGGATAAATTCAAACCCATCATTCGTTTGAGCTTCCGAAATCAGTGCTTTGAGTAGCGGTGGTTGTGAAACTAGTGTACAGGGTTGGCTTGCTCCCATTGGTTCATCAACTCGAAACAACTGCTTGTCCCCGATAATGAATTCCCACGCGTCGAGTTGCCGATGGGGAATATGTTCTAATAATGCCGATAGACGCATTTGCTCTAGAGCATCTAAGCCACTGGGCATTAATCCTTCGCCGCGAAATACACGATAAAAGTCTTTTGCTGCTTCAATTAACGTTACAGCAATACCACGTTTTACAAGAAGCAGGGCAAGGGTTACACCTGTTGGGCCTGCGCCCACAATCACAATTTGCACTACTTTATCCCTTCTGTATCAGTTGCTCTTAAAGATATTGGTCGAATTATCTTGAGATTAATAGGACTGGTACGAGTTGGAGAATAACGAACCGCAGAGGCGCAGAGGGCACAGAGAATGAGAGTTTGAGAAATATTTTGCGTAAGTTTTAATTAACTTAAACCCAGTTCTCGTTTTAGCAAGTTAATCGAGTTAGCGCCGATATAATTCTCAACCTTAATCAGCTTTGGCGGACGAATAATATCTTCATCAGAGGCTTGCACGGCTGCTTGTACTGCCGCAAAGCTGGCTTGATCGCTTATGATTACCTCAGCACGTTTAACCATTGCCTGAAGTTTGTAAGCATCTTTTGGTTGTGAAGTCATTACCAGTAGTTCATCACCGCGCAAACCGTGGAGAATGACTTCTGCGGCTCGTGCAATCCCAGAACTGAGGCTAACTATCCCAACACAGTTTTCTTTTGGTAAGGTTTTCAAGATGCTGAGTTCTTTGCTGTAGTCGTAGATATCGAGAGGAATTACTCGTGCGGCTTTTGGAGCTGCGATCGCTTCTACATTACTGATAAAATACCGACTGGTGACGACTGTCGCAGAGGTAGTTTTATCTAGCACGGCGGTTAATTCTTCCATTGCTACCAACTGGACTGGGATTTTTAGCGATCGCTCTAATTCATAAACCATCAACTCACCAGCACCCATATCATAAGATGGAACTGCAACCAGTACCCGCGCACTACAACGCAAGCGCCAGTCAATTTCCGCTAAAAATAGCTCTCTAGCTTGATTCAGCGAACATCCTTGGGAGAGCAGTTCGTCAAGTGCTTGCTGGACAACTTGATATGCATCAGGATTTTGTTTGAGAATTGGTGATTGCAGCCTACTACCGCCCTCATGACCTTGGGCACGAACATAAATACCCGAACCAGCCATGCTTTCAACAAATCCGTCTTCCTCTAGTTGACGGTAAACTTTACTTATGGTATTGCGGTGTAACCCCGTTTGCATTGCCAGCGCCCGTGTGCTTGGTAATTTGTAAGCCGGGGGATATTGCCGAGAAGCGATCGCAAATCGGATTTGATTAAACAGCTGGGTTGATGCGGGAATTTCGCTGTCTGGCTGAATACGGAATTGAATCATCACCAAACCTCCTGAATACTAAGTGCTAATGAGTGCTAAGTTCTGAGTGTTGCTTTTATACTCAACACTTTTTACTCAGCCCTCCCTTTGTGACCAGCTACATTTGCTACATCTCAAATATGTTTATTTACATATAAAGTTTTTCTGATACAAATTTCTAATGCGCTCACTATTGGTTATTGATAATTTAATTAGAAAAAAGCTAGGCATACTGGCATAGTTATATCAAATAAACACACGGTTAATCACATAGCACTGGTAAAAATTATTATGACAGAGCAAGCAACAAGTACCACAACGATTAATCTTTTGCAAGATAATATTCAAGTGTCTGCTTATCTAGCAGAGCCAAAAGAACCTGGCTCTTACCCAGGAGTTGTAGTATTACAAGAAATTTTTGGTATTAACGCTCACATTCGGGAAGTTACAGAACGGATTGCCCAACTTGGGTATGTAGCGATCGCACCTGCACTTTTTCAACGGATTGCTCCTGGTTTTGAAACCGGATACACACCCGAAGATATTGAAACAGGCAGAAGTTACGCCATGCAAACTCAAGCCTCAGAGTTATTGAGCGATATTCAACTAGCAATTGACTACCTCAAAAATCTGCCCCATGTGAAAAAAGATGGTTTTGGCTGTATTGGCTTCTGCTTTGGCGGTCATGTCGCATATCTTGCAGCCACCTTGCCAGATATTAAAGCTACGGCTTCCTTCTACGGTGCTGGAATTACTACTCGTACACCGGGAGGCGGCGCTCCTACTGTCACCCGCACTAGAGAAATAACAGGTACTCTCTATGCCTTCTTTGGCACAGAAGATGCTAGCATCCCAGCCGAACAAGTAGATGAGATTGCAGCAGAGTTAGAAAAATATAAAATTCTTCATCATGTGTTTCGCTACGATGGAGCTGATCACGGATTTTTCTGTAACCACCGTGCCAGTTATAATCCTAAAGCTGCGGCCGATGCTTGGGAGCAAGTAAAACAACTCTTTGGTCAACTAAACTGAAGCATACGCAGCCAAGTTAGTCATTGGTCATTGGTCATTGGTGAATACAAAGGACAAATGACAAATGACAAATGACAACATAAACTTCAGTTGCACCATATCAAATAACAACTAATCTTCAAAAGTCATGAATTCCGAATCGAAACTTTCTCAAACAGCCAATTCGCCCTTTACAATGGACGATTTTGCCAAAGCACTAGAAAAACACGACTACCAATTTCAAAAGGGACAGCTTGTACATGGCAAAGTTTTCCAACTTGACCATGATGGGGCTTATGTGGATATTGGTGGCAAGTCGTCAGCTTTTCTGCCGCGCGATGAGGCTTCTTTGAGAGCAGTTACCGATTTATCGGAAGTGCTGCCATTGCAAGAGGAAATGCAGTTTTTGATTATCCGAGATCAAGATGCAGAAGGGCAAGTTACCCTTTCCCGAAAGCAGTTGGAAATTCAGCACATCTGGGAACGACTGACTGAAATGCAGGAAAATGCTCAGACTGTACAAGTACGGGTTATGGGTGTGAATAAAGGTGGTGTCACCGTCGATATTCTTTCTTTGCGGGGATTTATCCCGCGATCGCACCTGGCAGAGCGTGATAATTTAGAAGCACTCAAAGGTCAAAATCTGACTGTGGGCTTTTTGGAAATTAATAAAAACACCAACAAACTCATCCTTTCTCAGCGTTTAGCAACTCGTTCTAGCAACTTCAGCTTATTAGAACTAGGTCAACTGGTGGAAGGTAAAGTTACTGGCATCAAACCTTTTGGTGTATTTGTCGATTTAAGTGGGATGAGCGCCTTACTTCATATCAAGCAGGTAAGCCAGAAATTCATTGATTCTCTAGAAAAAGTATTTCAAGTTGGCCAGCCAATTAAAGCTGTAATTATTGACTTGGATGAGGGTAAAGGGCGGGTTGCTCTTTCTACCAGAGTTTTGGAAAACTTCCCTGGCGAAGTGCTAGAAAATTTTGATGAGGTCATGGCTTCAGCTGAGGCGCGTGCTAATAGAGCTAATAACAAAGCGTCTGAATAGTTTTGAGGTGGGCTGCTTGCACAAAGTATAAATAGTGCGTAGGCGTAGCTCTGCGTAGACATCGCACCTGCGATATGTAGGATTAATCGGTGAATACTGCCCAAAAATTGAGCAAAAATCCAAATTGTGGGTTATTTTATTATTCCCCCTGCATCTATAAAGATGCGGGGGATTGAAATTGGGATAATTTTTTAATCTCTCACGTTTTTTAGTACTTTGTCAAGCTAGTATCGAGGGTTTTTAGTAAGCATTTTAGTGATTAGAAAATAAAGACTAAAGCTATTACTAAAAAATTTATTACCTACTAAGATAAACTTGACATCCTAATAGCCTCTAGCTAGTAATGTGGGTAAAATAATAATTTTAGTCAGCTTCAGATAACTTTCACTTTGAACTACAGAAATTATTCTGAGGAAGACGTGTAGGCAATGCCAAAATTATGCAAGAGGTCTACCGCAGAAATATTTTGTGTTACGATTTAGATACTTATCCTAGTTGTGAATTTAATTATTCCAGTTGAAAAACGCCACGATTTCCCGCAAAACTTTACCCAGTGAAATTATCTAACTGAAAAATTATTTATGAATGTTAGTACAGATCGGACACTTATTCACCAGAAAATATATGCGAAAGAATTACGTTCTCTGATGCCACCTGAAGCATTTATCCCCGATCCAAGCAAGTTAATTATATTGTTCATTAATCTGGCAATTTTGATATTAGGTTGGATGATAGCGGCGCGGTTAGATTCTTGGTCGCCATATCTTTTATGGCTTTATGTACCTTTAAGCATAATTATGGGCAATAGCGTGGTTGTCTTACTATTTAGCACCCACGATTTGATGCATGGTAGCGTCATTAAAAATCCTCGATTAATCTATATAATTGGTCTTCTAGGGCTAACAATGTTGTGGATGCCACCAACGTTATGGAAAGCAGTTCATAACCGAGTACATCATAATCACACTAACGATTTAGGCGACCCAGATCGTAATTACTTATATGAACAATCTTCAACCTGGGGAAAATGGATTCAGGACTTATTTGTACCTTCAACTGAAGTCAATCCTGTATGGTTCATAGTGGGAATGACTTCTGCTTGGGGAGTACATACTTTTCGCAATCTGACATCTGTGCTATTTTTCAATCATGAATCTGTCGATTATGTTCCGGCTGCATTTACAGTCAGTGCTAAAGATCGTCGAGCGATCGCAGGGGAATTATTGATGATGATAATGATTCATCTAAGTATCCTCATCTATCTCCAATTTGACCCCATAAAACTCATACTTGGTTACTTTTTACCGATTGCAATTGGTTATGCTGGAGTAATTTTTTATATTTATACAAATCATTTACTTTGTCGGATGACCAGCGTTAATGACCCACTAATTAATAGTATGTCTCTCCGGGTTTATAAAATATTTGACCTGTTGCATTTAAATTTTTCTTACCATACTGAACATCATATTTTTCCAGGAATGAACTCTGATTACTATTGTATGGTTAGAGATTTGTTAGAAACTCAATATTCTGAAAAGTTTAATTTATTGGATGCTGGAGAAGCTTGGTATTTGCTGCTGAAAACTCCCCGGCATTATAAGGATGAAAATACTCTTACAGATTGGTCAGGGAAAAAGTCTGTTACCTGTCCTACAAGCGACAGTTAAAAAGGTTTATTGCAAATGAATATGCTGCTAAATACTGAGGATTTTGCAAGAAATATCGACCACAGTTCAAGCCAGGGAATAAGCCGAAAAAGTCACGATGGACAATAACTAGTACTGCAAGGCGGAATTAAAAATTAAAAATGAATATATCATAAGCATTTCATTGATTTGCAATGGATAGTTTATTTCCGCTGTATTGTACTAGTTAATTTATCGAAAAAATATATAAAGTCGAATTTAATAAGCAAAATGGCATTTGACTTACTCAAACCCCAGTTTGCTTACTCAAAAGCTGTGTTTGCTTTCTCATTTCAGTGTTTTCCGCAAGCAAAAGAAGCTTTGACTTATTCAAACCCCGGTTTGCTTTCTCATTTTGGTGTTTTCCGCAAGCAAAAGAAGCTTTGACTTATTCAAACTCCGGTTTGCTTTCTCATTTTGGTGTTTTCCGCAAGCAAAAGGAGCTTTTACTTACTAATTTCAGTGTTTTCAGCAAGCAATCAAGCATATTGCTTTCTCAATATGCTTGATTGCTGACTCATTCCAGTAATTCACGCACTTGTGACAACTATCCCTTTGAAATTACTTTTCTCTATCTTTATCTAACGCTTCCTGGATTGCACGACGACAAAATTCTGGAGAATCATCCTTGGTGGATAGTTCTTCCTTCATCGTTTTTGTGACACGTAAGTTAAGACGCTCACTTAAAGGTTCTTCCCTCTCTGATTTAAATGGTTTTAAATTTTCTGGATGACCTTTAGGGTTAGGCATTTATGTAGAAATATAAATATAATTTGAATCACTGGTAGGCAGCAGATTAAATTGGTTTTTGGTGGTTATCACAACTTGCCGGAAGTACAACCACCAATATCCAATTTAAAAAATGGACACTACTATTTTATGTTCACGCGTTCCGAACTTGAAATCAAGACTATTAAAGAATTACGCGATTTGTGTCGTAGATACGGCATCAAACCAACTGGGAATGCAGGATACAAAACCTCGTACATCGTAACTCTGATGGCATTTCCACTTTTAGCCCTGCAACAAATGAAGCAAGGTAAAGGGTTAAAATTCCCTAACTTTAACGCTATCCAGATAATCAGTTCTGCTATAGATGAGATGAATTCACCCACAGATGAGCAAGCAGCACTAATTCGGATAACTTTAGAGGGCAGGAAAATGAGCTATCCTGACCGATACGACCAAGAGAACCTGCTGAATTTGCACAAGGCTAAGATGTTGCTTGAACAAACTATTGACTTGTTGAGCCAGTAAAACTAATCCCAATACTCTATCCCTGCATCTACAAAGATGTAGGGGATCATTTTTAGAGTATTAAAATGAATAAGGTGTGACTTATTGCCATGAGAATATCTTGAGCATGGTAACAAAGTATAAAAATATGCTCATATCTCGATTTAAGTATTGCTCAATGGGTTTTGATCATATATCGAGCATTTTGACAACTATAAACGCTGTAACTATTCAATTTAGGTATTTGTATGTTTCTGGTAACTGGAGCAACGGGAGGAATTGGTCGCAGAGTTGTGCGACTCCTACGACAACGAGAACAGTCTGTGCGGGCATTTGTCCGCCTTACGTCGCGCTATAGCGAGTTAGAACATCGGGGTGCAGAAATCTTCATCGGTGACTTGCTAGAACAAAAAGATATCCAGAAAGCTAGCCAGGGTGTGCGGTATATTATCAGCACCCACGGTTCTGATAGCGATGCCCTATCTTTAGATTACCGCGCCAATATTGAGCTCATCGACCAAGCCAAAGCCAATGGCGTAGAGCATTTTGTCTTCATTTCCGTACTGGGAGCCGATCGCGGTTATGAAGATGCTCCCGTTTTCAAAGCTAAACGAGCAGTAGAGCGATATTTGGCAGCTAGTGGCTTAAATTACACTATTTTACGCCCATCTGGATTAGCATCTAACTTGCTGCCACTGGTAGAAAGATTTCGGGAAACGGGATTATATCTGCTTGTTGGCGATCGCAAAAACCGTACCTCAATTGTCAGTACTGATGATTTGGCAAAAATAGTTGTGGATTCTGTGACAGTTGAAGGCGCTCGTAACCAGATTTTATCCGTCGGAGGGCCAGAGATTTTATTACGAGAAGATATTCCCCGGATTTTTGGTCGGATTTTCGCCAAAGAACCAGTAATAATTAACTCACCCCTATTTGTCATTGATGGGTTACAGGGTGCATTGGGTTTATTTAATCCCAAAATCCAAAAAGCTTTGGGAACTTATCGCACATTGCTAGCTAATGAATTTTTCTGTACAAAAGATGAAATTGCCAATTTAGAGGCGATTTTTAACTTCCAATTAGAGACATTAGACAGTTTTTTGCGGCGCTATTTAGCAGTTTGAATAGTCATTGGTCATTAGTCATTGGTCATTCGTGAATAATCAAGGACAAATGACAAATGACAAATGACAAATGACAAAGGACAAAAATATATGGTAAATGCTGCTCAAGCACGTCAGACAAAAGAACGATTCGCCAAACCGGAGGAACAACTTACTTATGAGTTGGGGAAGGCGGTACAGGAATTGCCACCCCTGTACACTAGATTATTAGCGGGAACGATGAGCGCCATCGTCTTTGGAGCGATCGCCTGGGCGTACTTCTCGCAAATAGATGAAGTAGCAACAGCACCGGGGGAATTAATTGCCTCCGCACAGGTAAGACCGGTGACATCTTTGGGTGGAGGGTCAATTGTCGCTGTTAAAGTGCAAGAAGGCGATCGCGTTACTAAAGGTCAAGTTCTGATTCAAAAAGATCCAGACTTGCAAATAACCGATGTTTCCCGCCTAGCCAAATCTACTAGATTGATTCAAGACGATTTACAGCGTTTGGATGCAGAACGTGTTGGAGGCAAAACTACTGGAACGAAAGTGCAAGATGAACTTTTAAGCTCCCGCCTGCAAGACTTCCGAGCGCGTCAAGCAGCGGCGGAAGCAGAAGCAAATCGTCAAATAGCACTCATCGATCAAGCTAAAGTCCGCTTGAGTCGATTGCAAGATAACTTAGTTAATGCTAAAAGCAGCTTTGGGAATGCTCAAACCAACCTTGTCAATGCAGATAGCATCCGAATTAAAATTGAAAGTAATTTAGCCCTCGCTCAAGAAAGGGAAAAAAGCCTACGTACTCTAATTACTCCTGGCGCTGTGCCTCGTGTCGATTATCTGGATGCCCAAGAAAGATTAACTCGTGCAAAGACAGAAATCACCAGAGCGCAAGATGAAGTCATCAACGCCCAGAATAGAATCACAGAGGCTCAAGATAAAGTCACATCATTAGAAAAAGATATTGCTGCTCAAGTCCAAGAAATTCGCCAAGCAGAACAAGCTTACAACGCTGCACGCAGTCAGGCCCAGCGTGTAGCATCAGAACGCCAAAGCGAAATTTTGACGCAGTTTAATAAGCGTAAAGAAGAACTAACAACTGTTCAAGGTCAATTAGAGCAGGCGAGGAAGCAACAAGCTTTAGAAACGATTGAGGCTCCCGTAGCCGGTACAATTTATAAAGTCAAAGCCACCAAGGGGCCAGTACAATCGGGTGAAGAATTGCTGTCAATTTTGCCGGAAGGCGAAGAAATGCTTCTAGAGGTAAAAGTTCTCAACCGCGATATTGGGTTTATTCGTCAGGGAATGAAGGCAAAAGTGAAAATGGCGACTTTTCCCTTCCAAGAATTTGGCATTGTGGATGGCGAAGTTATGCAAGTCAGTCCAAATGCAATTGCTGATAAAGAATTGGGTTTAGTTTTTCCGACGAGAATTAAGCTAAATAAACACGCAGTCAATGTTCGAGGTCAAGAAGTAGAATTTACACCAGGTATGGCTGCTACAGGTGAAATTGTCACTCGTAAAAAGTCAATTTTGACATTCATCACTGAACCTGTAACACGGCGGTTCAATGAGGCATTTTCCGTTAGGTAGGAAAGTCTGTTAGATTAGCCACAAGTAAGGGTTTAGCATTGTTAAACCCCTACATTTATTCACTAATGATGAGCAGGTTAATTTTCTTAACCGAGCAGTATTGAACTTAACTGCAAATCTCTATTCTATAATTTTCAAGCTATACCCAAAAATTTTCTATACTGATCTATTTGTTTTTGCATTCCCTCTAGTAGTTTGATAAAATCTGGATTATTCTCATCCTGATTGCTATTTACATTGATACTGCCCAGAATCTTCTCATAGTTTTGAAATTGTGACCATAATTCTGGATTTGTTGATATGTTATTACCTTCGGCTGATATCAGATATTTTGTGGTTTCTGTAATTGCCTGACCAATTACAGGGTTAAAATCAGAATTATTCCAACTAGCGATCGTTTCTGGTGTTAGATATATTGCATATTCTGTAACTCCCTGATCGATTAGAGAGCCAAAATTGGAATTATTAAAACTAGCGATCTTTTCTGGAGTTAGATATCTTGTGGTTTCTATAATTCCCTGACCAATTAGAGAGCCAAAACTGGAATTATTAAAACTAGCGATCTTTTCTGGAGTTAGATATCTTGTGGTTTCTATAATTCCCTGACCGATTAGTGAACCAACATTGGAACTATTAAAACTAGAGTTTGTAGTTTGTGTGTTATTTCCTGCGGTTTCTGCAATCACCTGACTCGCTAGAGAACTGACATTAGAAATTTTAAAACTAGAGCTTGTAGTTTGTGTGTTATTTCCTGCGGTTTGTGCAATTACTTGACTCGCTAGAGAATTAACATTAGAAATCTTCAGACTAGAGCTTGTAGTTTGTGTACTATTTCCTGCGGTTTCTGTGACAATCTGACGTACTTGGGCATCAGTCAGGGTGGAGTTAGCACTAAGCATCAGGGCAACGATACCAGCAACGTGGGGAGCAGCCATAGATGTGCCGCTATAAGTTGCATACTGATTATTCGGAACTGATGAATAAACCTTGACTCCTGGAGCTGTGACGTAAGCGATTGGATTTGTTCCAGAGCGGTTAGAGAAGTCGGCCAAATTATTATTTTTATCTACTGCCCCAACGGCAATTCCCGACTTGGATGCATAGCGGGCGGGATAGTCTGGTGATGAGTCACCATCATTACCTGCTGCCATGACGACAATTACTCCTTTACTGCTGGCATAGTTAATGGCTGACTCTAAAGTGCGATTAGAAGATGCGCCTCCTAAACTGAGGTTAATCACATTAGCTCCATTATCTACAGCGTAGCGAATACCTTTAGATATGGAACTATAGGAACCAGAGCCAGAGCTATCTAAAGCTTTGACAGGCATAATTTTGGCATCGTAGGCAATACCAGTGACACCATAGTTATTATTTTCTCCTGCGATCGTGCCGGAAACATGAGTACCATGACCGTTGTCATCTAGGGTGTTGTTGTTTTTATCAGCGAAGTTCCAGCCGTAATTATCATCAATATAGCCATTACCATCATCATCTATACCGTTACCCGCAATTTCCTTGGTATTTGTCCAGATATTATTTTTTAAATCCTCGTGGTTGTAGTCAACTCCAGTATCTACAACAGCGACAACAACGCCTTTACCTGTATATCCCTGTGCCCAAACTTCCGGTGCTTTAACCATGTCTGCTCCCCAATTATTGCCACCAAGATCGGGAACATCAGCAAAAGTATTCTGACCAATAGCTCTAGCCACTGCTGCTGCTCCATTAATCAAGCCATAGCCATTAGTGGAGTTATAATTTTGAGTGCTAAAAGCATTATTAGTAGCATTATTTCTATTTTTAGATTCATCGTTATTTAGCAACTGCACATCAGCATTGGCTGAGTTATAGCTACTACGTCTGCTGAAGTTGAGGGTGTAGTTATCTTTCGTATTAAAGCTATCTAATGAGGAAATTGAAGTGGCATTTAGCTGTTTATTTGATAATATATTGTTATTGACATCATCAATGTGCATAAATTTTTTCTCAAAGATAGCAACCGTTTTTTGACAGGTTGAAGCCTTGAAACCTTTACAATAAAAAGATTTCAATCTGTGAATAAAACTTCATTCTCAATAATTACTATGGAATCTAATAACAAAATGCTAATTCTATTACCAAAAAGCATTATGATAATTACGGTTTTTATTAAGGGTAACTTTATCGAGTAAATATTAAATATTTGAGGTGTATTAATAAAGACTAATGCAAAAATTGCAACATGGCGTTATCGACTCATTTTGTTACTCTTAGAACTGCTGCGATCGCTAGCTATAAAAATATTTATATTACTCAGACTGGAGCAAGGATAATTATTGAAATCAGCAACATTAAAATGGCGAATGGAGTTGTGTTCCATTCGCCAAAGGCTATCCTTAAGCCGCTTTGCAAACCTTTATCTTTTATATAACTACAAGCTTTGAGTTAGTTAAATCTATTAAATGTTTGCTTGCTGCCGTTGATATAGTGACCAATACAAACCCTTTTGTTGCAACAATTGTGAGTGAGTACCACGTTCGGCAATCACGCCTTGCTCCAAAACCAAAATCAAGTCGGCACGTTTGAGGGGAGCAAAGCGGTGAGCAATCAGGAACACGGTACGGTTGGCAGAGATTTTTTGCAGGTTTTGCAGTACTTGTTGTTCAGTTTCACTATCCAAAGCACTAGTAGCTTCATCCAAAACTAAAATCGGCGCTTGGGAAAGAAATAACCTTGCCAGAGCAATGCGTTGTCTCTGTCCACCAGATAAAGCTGTACCGCGTTCGCCAACATTGGTTTCGTAACCGTATGGTAATTGACTAATGAAGTCGTGTGCCACGGCTAATCTTGCCGCCTCTACAACTTGCTCTGCGGTAATGTCGGGACTACCGAGAGTGATATTTTCCAAAATAGAACCGTTAAATAAAAAGTCTTCTTGGAGAACTACACTAACTTGTTGCCGCAGTGAGGCTAAATCGGCACTTTTTATATCAAAACCATCAATCAGGATGCGTCCTGATTCAATTTGATAGAGGCGTTGCAATAGCTTAGATAGGGTACTTTTCCCAGAACCGCTACGTCCGACAATGCCAACAAACTGCCCTGGTTCAGCACTGAAAGAGATTCCCCGCAGAATTGCTTCAAAGTTGGGCCGGTAGCGGAAAAATACTTGCTCGAAGGTGATTTGTCCTTTCAGGGGTGGCAAAACTAAGCCAGTTCCCAGTTCAGCTTCTGGGGAGACGTTGAGAATATCACCAATGCGATCTACAGAAAGTAGCACTTGTTGAAGGTTTTGCCACAACTGTACTAAGCGCAAAAGCGGGCCTGTAACTCTACCAGACAACATTTGAAATGCAACAAGCTGTCCAATTGTGAGCTTTTGTTCGATGACTAACTTGGCACCAAACCAGAGAATCAGCATGGTGGACAAATTGGTGAGAAAATCACCAATGTTGCTGCTGATATTGGAGGTGGTAGAAGCTTTAAAACCTGTGCGAATGAAGCGGGCAAATAAGCCTTCCCAGCGATCGCGGGCTACTGGTTCGGCTGCGTGGGCTTTAACGGAGTGGATTCCGGTGATTGTCTCTACTAGAAACGATTGACTATCGGCACTCCGGTTAAAAGTTTCGTTGAGCCAGTTACGCAGAATTGGTGTTGCAACTATCGTTAATGTGGCAAATAGCGGCAGTACTGCTAAAGCCACAAAGGTGAGTGGGACGTTATAGTAAAACATCAATGCCAGGTACACCACAGCAAAGATGCTATCCAGAATCACAGTTAATGCTGTACCTGTGAGAAACTGACGAATTTGTTCGAGTTCCTGGACTCTTGCTACTGTGTCTCCAACGCGCCGCGACTCAAAATAAGCCAAAGGCAGACGCATTAGATGGCGAAATAGCTGCGCTGATAAACTCAAATCCAGACGACGAGCTGTATGGGTAAAGATGAATAGGCGCAAAATACCCAGTATGGACTCAAATATGGCTACGCATAAAAGTGCCAGCGCCATCACATCGAGAGTTGGCAAACTCCCCTGCACCATCACTTTATCAATGACGACTTGGGTAATTAACGGTGTTGTTAACCCCAAAAGCTGCAAGGTAAAAGATGCTAACAATACTTCCGCGAGCAATCCTTTATACTTCCAAACTGCTGGGGTAAACCAACTGAGGTTAAATTTTTCTTGCTGGGATATGAGTTCTACTTGCCACAATTGTCCATCCCAAGACGCCTCAACTATAGATTGCGGCAAGCTTTCACAAGTCCGTTCGGGATTTAGAGGATTAGCGATAATTAAGCGATCGCCTTTAACTCCATAAGCTACCACCCAGGATGGACTCTGGGGTGAGTCAGAATTCCACAGCAATAAAGCTGGAAATGACAACTGTCGCAACTCACCCCAACTCACTTGTAACCGCCGCATCACTAACCCTAACTTTTCTGCTGCTTCCACAACCTGTTTTGGGCGTTGTCCTCTGAGTTGACGCTGCACCCATTCCAGTTGCACAGAATTTTCTAACTGTTGCGCCACCATTGTTAAACACGCAGCAGCGGTATTCCAACTGGCAACAAAGGGATAAATTGCAGCGATTAAATTGGCGGCTGGGAGTCCTTTTTGGGGTTGGAGGCTGTGGGGGCTGGAAGTCCCGTCTGAGGCTGAAGTTACCGAAGGACTGCTAGAGAAGGAAAATGTCTCTCTTTGTCCTTCCATCTCTACTGGTAACGCTTGCCAAAATTCCTGAATTTGTGGGTGAGAAAATTCTGCCCACAGCGCAGTTTCCCAACAAACTACTACCACCTCTTTACTAGCAGCTACAGCTTTAAAATCCGCAGACAGCTTTTGGAAGTCGCCAAACCAATCCCCTGCATCTAGGGCGGCTATTGGTTTGCCAACGCCCTCTTCTCGCAAGCGGACTTTCCCAGCCACAATTAAAAATTGATAGCCACCGACATCGTTTGACCAGATTTTCTCTCCAAGACGATACTGGCGAGTTTGGCACTCATTTTCCAATCGCGATTGTTGTTCGGGAGTCAGCCAGGATAGCGGTGGCTGATTCCAAGGCAAAGAAGCTAGCACTTTTAATCGTAAAGATTCATTATCCAGAGTTTTTAACTCACTTGTAATTTGACTGTCAGTTTTTGAATTTTCTCTGCTAGCCATTTTTCAAACAACTCATTTTGTAGTGCTTGCTGTAGTTGAGTATCTTCTAAAGACGCTGGTAGAAATTGTTCTACTCGAAACAAACCATAAGGTCCTTCTCCTTGAGGGGAGTCTTTGCCAACGATTTCTATTGGGCCTATCAATTGTCCAGGACTGGCGACATCAATAGCTGCCCGTAATATGTCCGGCATACTGCCTCGGCTGACAATTCCCATCATGCCGTTCACAATTCGGTCATCTGAAAGGGAATACTCTTTGGCTAGTTGCTCAAAACTACCTCCTTCTTCTATTTGGGTTTGGAGTTCGTCTGCCAATTCTCGATTATCAACAACAATCCGGGAAAGTACTACCCGATCTAAAAAAATCTTGCGTTCAATAAAATATTCTGGGAGTTTTGTTTGTGTCACTACAGCTTTCAGCTTTTCTAACTTGTAACCAAAAGCAACCGATGTGTGAAAAGTAGCGTAATCTGTGTTATTTGTCTTTAACCATTCTTGAAAACTTTGGGGGTCAGTGAGTTGATTTTTCAGCCTAAAGTCAATAATTGACTGTTCAGTTATTGCGGTACCAATTTCAATATCATCTCGCGTTCGGATTTCTTCCTCAATTACGTACTGCCGGAGAATATCCCCAATGAACTGTCCCAATTTTCCAGAGGCTTGCAGGTACTTTACTGCTTGCTCTATAGAAATTATTTGGTCATTAATTGTCAAAAATGATAAAGATTCCATGAACTAATTATGTGAAAATTGTTAAACACTTATAGGACTTTTAAATTAAATCATATAGAAATCATCTGGTCATTCATGGATAAATATGATAAAGATTCAATGAACTAATTACATCTAAATGGTCAAAAAATTATATAGCTAGTAAATAAAATAATTTGCCACGATCACTTTTACAGTCTAGTGGGGACAAAATCAGGATTGAAAATATTAGTGGTGGCGCAGTAGTAAGGCAAATAGTTATTTTTTACCAATGCCTTTCAAGAGTGCTGAGTGGGGAATCTGGAACTGGTAACGGTCTAAATGCCCCACTTAAAGGAGTAATGGTAATTGTTTATTCTCGTCAGCCTAGTTAATGAAAGTTATCCATGTCCAAGCAAGTAGCACAGATGCGATCGCACCAATTAATGTATTAAAAATATTTACTACTTCATTGGTCAGCCAAGTATACTTAGATTGCAGTGTTGCCCCAATCACACTTTCTAGGTTGGTGGCAATAAATGCTGCCAGTACACACCAAGCGACTCCTAATAGATCGATTAAACCAACTCCCCAACCCACAAGTGCGATCGCTACAGAAGCTACAATCCCAGCTAAAGTTCCCTCCAAGCTTACCGCTCCTTCTGTGCCGCGAGGTACTGGTTGGAGTGTGGTAATCAAAAAGGTGCTTTTACCATAAGCTTTACCGACTTCGCTGGCAGTGGTGTCAGCCAGCTTTGTACTGAAACTCGCTACATAGGCTAGTAATAATAGGGACTGGAGACTTGTACTGAGCGAAGCCGAAGTATTGGGGATTAGCGACTGGGGATTAGGTACAAAGAATCCCGAATTTATTATTCCTACTCCCAAGGCACACAGCGCCCCAGTCAAAGCTGAACCCCAGACATTTTCTGGGCCTCTTGCCCCAGAACGCTTTTCGGCAATTCCTTCTGCTTCTTTCTGCGCCATCCCGATGCGGGTAACGCCAGAACCAACCAAAAAATAGAACATTACTACTGCATATCCTTGCCAGCCTAGAGTTACCCAAATTAAGATGGCCAAAAACCAGGCGTGGAATAATCCAGTAGGGGTAAGTAGCTTTTTCGGAGCAATCCAAGCTAAACCCAATAAAATTGTGTTTAATACTACTGCTACTAACCAGGGATTTACAGAATCTATTGAGGATGACATCAGCAATTAATCATGAGTAATTTTGTCTGAATATCAACAGAATAACGAATTTGTGATGCTTAGTGCTTTATTTTTGCAACCTCTCTAGGTAAAGTAATATGTTTGTATTATTAACTAAATTGCGTAGGCATCATTCTGAAAGCTGAGTGTCAAACCATCAATAATGTCTTAGAGGTTGTTTGAAAAGTCTGTAGTAATGTATCAAATATTTGTTTACCCCACCCTAACTCTATGCAAAACTTCTTTTGAGTTAGGTAGACTTTTCTCCGTAGCATCAGAGTACAGTGGCGGAAGTATTACTCAGTCCTCAATCTTAGTAATAAGGATAAAGAATATAAGTTAATGTCAATAAAAACTGTGTCCAAGTTAACCACAATCAAAACTTAATAGCATAAATTGTAGATAGCATAAATTACGAGTATTTTTCACATAAGCTATGAGCCAAACTTTATTCCATCTAGCTTTCCCTGTAACTGACATTGCCCAAACAAAAGCATATTATGTCGATGGTTTGGGCTGCATTCCTGGTCGTGAAAACCACCATGCCCTGATACTCAATCTCTACGGTCATCAATTAGTGGCTCATGTCACCAAAGAACGTTTGATACCGCAACAAACTATCTATCCCAGACACTTTGGGCTGATTTTTACCCAAGAACGCGACTGGCAAGACTTACTACAAAGGGCACAACAACAACAGCTACCTTTTCGTGAAGAAACCAAAAATCGCTTTGTCGGTTCTCCTCTTGAGCATCGCACTTTCTTTTTAGAAGATCCCTTTTATAACCTCATGGAGTTCAAGTATTATCGTTACCCAGAGGCGATTTTTGGGAGTTACGAACATACGCAAATTGGGGATAGAACTTAAAAAATTCGTAATTCGTAATTCGTAATTCGTAATTAAAGATGAATAAATCAAGCGCGGCAATAATTATAGCTGCTACTCGGTGTATTTTTTAGTCAGCAAGGGTAGCTTAATAGGCTTTGCTAAAGCTGCTGTGACTGCCGCTAAACTCCTGGAGTCTGTCAGCATCCAAGGGTGTAGAGTAACTGGTACTATTACTTGGCTTCCTACGGGCATTTGTGAACTATTTGCTGGGACAATCATTAAATCATAAGGTGTCCAGATAGACGTAAAATCTAGCTGCCGCAACATTACAGCATCAGAATTTAAATCCTTGAGAAAAATGCTGTCGGGGCGCATTTGTAGGCAACCAGGACGGCGGGAACCATAAGCTACCACAGTTCCATGATGGGGCGAAGAGATGGTAATAAACCGCTGCACGCGGTTAATTCCTCCTAATCGCTGAACATAGTAACGGCTGACAATTCCTCCCATGCTAAAGCCGATTAAATCTAGGCGTTGTTCTGGCGCAAAGGTCGCTGTAACATAATCGGCTACTTGTTTTGCCAATTCATCAAGACCCACATCACCATTATTAGGAACCAGATTCAGGCTATATACAGACCAACCCTCTAGTCTTAATTGAGCCGCCATTCTATGGAAAACTGCCTCTGTGTCGTCAATACCGTGTATTAACAAAACGGGATTGCGTTGTTGATTTTCAATGTTCATTTACAAAATCTAACTAAATTAAAGGGTGTATTTCACTTTTGTAGACACTTATTGCTCTACAAACTGAAGCTATTGCTTTTCGGATTCTTTAACAGATCCAAAGAGAATTTGTATAAAGTTTTACAAATTAATCTGTTCGTCTGCCAATAGCCTATGACACTCCTCTGACTGGGTGAGAGTAAACTGCTTGTTTAACTTCAATCGGGTATTTACCAAACAAAGAAATGTTAATTCTTGTAAAGCTTGCTTTCAGAATCTTGCTCTTAGCTACAGTAAAATTTAATAATTAGTTCTCGGTGTATGCAGGTTGCAAATGCTTGCAATAGAACATTTTGCCCTGTGGTTTTACTACAATGTTAATTAAGCACAAGCCTATAAGGGTTGTCACCAGAGCGAGGTGATACCAAGTAGATAATGTAACATTTTGTCGTAATTTTTAACAATTACGTTCGAGTTACAAATATAAAAGGTAAAAGGCAGGAGTAATTGTAATGGATTTTATCAAAAAGTTAATTTCGGGTATTCAGGGTTTTCTTGGCGGGATTTTGGGTTTCATTACCGGACTGTTACCAGGGAAGAAAAAAAGCAACGGCTACTTCTTAGAATTGGACGAAGCTAAAGATGCTGCCAAAGATGCTGCTAAAGAGGTAGCATCGAATGCTAAGAAAGTAGCAGAGACAGTTACATCCACAGTTGCATCGAATGCTAAGAAAGTAGCAGAGACGATTACATCAGAAGCACCAACTCCATCTAAGCCAGATTCATTGAACGGAACAAAAACTGCCGCGGCTAAGACTAAGGCTAAGGAAAAATCAGCTAAAAATCCCAAACCAGCCGACGTTCAACTAGTCCAGACTGCTGAGGGTCTTAAAGTTGAACCGGGCAAAAATGCAAAAGCCGCAGCAGCCAAAGTACTCAAAGAGCAGCCAACTGAAACAACCTTTGCACCAAAATATCTTGCTCCTTCGACTACTAGCTCTAATGGTCGTCGTCGTCCAGGAGCGAATATGAGTGCTTATCTAGACATGGCACGTCAGATTAAAACACCTAAATAATTCATAGAGACCGTAAAATTACGGTCTCTGTAGATTAGGCGTGAAGATGCAAGGTTAAGATAACTTTGCCAGTTGTAGATGGGGGAACTCTCCAAAGTAAGAGCGATCGCTTAATTTTCTCCACTACAACTGGATCTTTTAGGATTGAGGTTTCCTCATCCAAAACGACCCTTTCTACGCGACCTTTCTTGACGGTGAACTCAAAGACGATTTCACCACTGAAGCCGGAAGGAAAGTTTAGTTGTTGAAGGTGTTGGGTTAAGTCAGCAATTTCTGTGTCATCCAAACCAATAACACTGATGACTTCTAACTGATGGTTGATGGCTGCGTCTAATATTTCATCTTGTTCCATCTCCTCTAAATCAAAGCTCAAAGACATCTCAACTTCTTTGACTGCTGGAGACTGTGGCGATCGCCTTTTGTAGAGAACATCGGGAGCTTCTGCTGAAGCTGGTGCTGATAACGTTGATAATTTCATTTGAGGTGCAAAACCACCAGCCGGAGCATTGCCAAACACTCCTTGGTAACTAACTGCTTCCGGCATTTCTATCGGGACTTGCATAGACAAGTATTCGCTTCCTGGTTCAACTCGCACGTCATCACTGACAGCCACAAAAGCGGTGTATTGAGAAAGCAGTTGATAAGTTAAGGCTGTTTCTGTAACTGCTTCTATACCAGCTTTAGTTTCAAAGCTCACCATTTGATTCATCAAATCTTTGATGCAAGCACGTCCCCACAACTGCGCTACAGCAAGATTTCCTGTTTCCTTAAATATCAGGTGAAACGTTTTTTCATAGTGCTTACCGCCCGCAGCAATGCCGGAGATATGCAGATTTCCACTAGTTCTATCTTGTTTGCGACCAAATAAAACTAATGGTTGTTCGCAAAATAAATCAGGCGCTACCTTTGGGTAAATCACAGGCGATTCTGTGTCACCCTGCCAAGAGATTTGAATATTTGTGAGTACAGGATTGTTAATTTGCCTGTAAAACTTTTCGGCAACTTCTTCCGTGGGTTCATCATGACGAATAATTCTAGATATTCCCCGGCCAATTTCGGCAATGCGATTCAGTAAAAAACGGTTAACTGAACTACCAGCACCGAAACTATAAAGGCGATTTCCTGGTTGGAGATGCTGTTGTACTTCTGCTAAAATCTCATTTTCGTTGCCGATATAGCCATCAGTTAAGAGTACAACGCTGCGTAATCTTCCGACTGGTGTGGGGAAATTTATGGCTGTACGAATGCCACTGAGCATTTCTGTACTGCCATCAGCTTGTAAATTGTTAATGTAAGCGATCGCTTGGGCACGATTTTCTGGTGTATTCGGCAGAGGTTTTGGCGATAACTGTCTGACTCTATCGGAAAAATCGATAATTGTGAAAGTATCGTTGGGATTCAAGCCATTGATAAATCGCCGCATTAGTTCTTGACACTTCCATAACGGATCGCCAGATTGGGAACCAGAAGTATCCACCAAAAATACAACATCTTTGGGGACAATCTCATCAGTGGAATATTCCAAAGCTGGAATCAGGTATATTGCAAAATGTCCACCGCGATCGTCGGCTTGGCTTAATACTGTGGATTGAGTTTCTTTACCAGAAACTTGATAGCGGAGAATTAAATCTTTGTTGGGAATTGTATCTTCTCCAGCTAATTGAATCCGCACAATTTGATCTGAGTGTTCAATTTTTAATTGATGGGAAGGAGAACGCACTTCGGAAATTGGCAAACCTGCATAAATTTCGACTGTGACATTAATATTGTGACGCGAGCGCGTTCCTTCTGAGACTACAGGCGGTGTGATGCGAGAAGCATCAGGAATTTGGTCTGTATCACCGCTACCATCTATCGGCGTTCCTGGAATATATCTTGGCCCCACCACCATCGGGAAAACAAATTCGTAGTTTCCCGCCTCAAATTTTAAACTTTCGGTGTAACGAATTGTGACATCAATTTGTTCGCCAGGTTTGATGTTAGCCAGAGATTGGGTGAAAATGTTGTCTCGTTCCTGTTCTAGAAGTCCGGCGGTGCGTCCTTCTTGTTTTGCCTTTTCGTAGATGGCTACAGCTTCTTCACGTTTTTTTATATTACCTTTGATGATGCGATCGCCTATTTTGATTTCCATGTCATCCACCGCCGCCTCATCAGGTAACGGAAAAATATAGACTGCTTCTAAAGGCTGCGTGAAGGGATTTTCAAAGCTTTGGATGACATCAACTCGTGATAAATTACCGGCAATTTTTGCGATAACTTCTGTATGCTTGAGTGGAAAAACTAGTTGCTCTCCTTGAGGGGATTGAACATACAAACCCCCTAGCTGTTGATTTTTAGCACTTACTGTATTCATAGAACACTCCTATTTGATTTGTGAACTTACTTTTTAAAGTAGGTAATAAGTAACTTGATTACGAATTACGAATTACGAATTACGAATTATTTAACAAACACCAGTCCACTATACAAATGAAAAGCTGAATCCCAATTAGTCTGTTCCCTACGAAACAGCTCGATGTGAGACTTGATATGACTCAACATTTCTGTTTGATCTAATGTTGTATCTGCAAAAGACGTGAAATCTGACCAGATTTTGACTTGAGGTAGTTGCTGGTCAATCCAACTTGATAAACTATTCCAATTAATTCTGATTGTATTTTGGCTAGCTTGGGGAATGATTTCTAAACCTTGCTGAAATTCATAGCCGTTATCATAAAGTCGAAGAATAGAACGTCTAGCAGGTATGTGTAAATCACAAAACTGAGCATAGTCTTGTGTTTGGGTTTTCCATTCCAGTTTACGGCGGGCATCAACATCTATAACTTGTTCAAAAATGGGCAAAAGTCCTACTACTCTTGCTGTGACTTCTGACCAGTCAAAAGCGAGAGAACCAAGTTGATTTACCTCGTTACGGCAAACAACAGTAGCTTGTGGAGTAGATACTTGGAAATGTTTGACTTGATAAACTTGAATTTGCTGAATTTGCGCTATCGTTGCCCAAAAGCAAGGAATACCAGCCTGCTGTAGCTGTTTCCCATAAAATTTTAGTTCTCCTATTTGGCCAGTGCGGTACAACCTCCAGCCACGACTTGGCAGTATTAATCGTGCAGTGTAGGAGTCTATCTGCATAATCTGGGCAAATTTTCGAGACGCTTCTGTTTTCATCTCGGTACTGAGTGGCTCTAAAACTAGTACGCCAAGTTCGGTGTTATTTGGTTCAGATTTTGCTTGGGAAATAGCTCTTTGTCTTTCTTCTAGTTCAATTTCTTGTAGCCGTCGCAAACCTTGGCGTGCGAGCGTTACTATTTTGGCGTTCCTTGTATCTCGCAGCAGTTGCCGATAAATTTTTTCTGCATCTTGGCGCTTTTGAGATACTTCATGTAGCCGACCGAGATAATATTGTACCCAAGGATTTTCGGGTGATTCTTTTTGCAGCTGTTTGAGTAATTTAGCTGCTGTTTGATAGTCTTTATGCTCAAAGGCGATCGCAACTTGCTCAATCATCACTTTAAATACACGCTGGAGTGATGTCTCGCGCAAAAGTAATTTTGCGTGAGCTATAAATCATTTATACTTCACAAGCTGCGGAAATCAAGGATAATGCTACTACTGGGGCTGTAACTGCTCTCAGGATGCGGCGACCAAGGGAAACAGGCTGAAATCCAAATGCGATCGCATTCTCAATTTCTTGTGTTGTCCATCCCCCTTCTGGCCCAGTAGCAATGACAATCTCCTCAGAGATGCTACTCAGCACTTTGTTTAAATGAGGATACTCTCCACGAGCCTCACAAATATAACGGTGACTTGTCTGATTTCCGGTGACGGCAGTATTAAAAGCAACAGGTTCTAAAATTGTCGGCACGAATGAGCGCTCTGATTGTTCGGCGGCTTCCGCAGCGATGCGCCGCCAGCGTTCGAGCTTTTGAGGACTAGGATGAAGTAAAGTGCGATCGCTCAATACTGGTGCAATACAAGTTACTCCTAACTCTGTACAACACCGCACCACTTCATCAAATCCATTGCCTTTGGGCAACGCCACCATCAGCGTAATTGATACAGGTAATTCTGTTTCTACCAAAAGCGCTTCTAAAACCTGTGCTTGTTCCCCTGCAAGCTGCGCTAACCACCATTTTCCCTTACCATCCATTGCAATAAAGCGATCGCCTTCATGCAAGCGCAACACGCGCCCCAAATAATGCTGTTGTTCTTTTGTAAGTAAAATTTGTCCTTGTTGGAGTTGGGAGGGTGCGATCGCAATTCTTTGCAGTTGAGACATGGGATTTGGAAATTTCAAGAATATCAAATCAAAGATGGACACAGATAAATCCATCTGTGTCCATTCACGGTTTAATTATCTATTCGGCTTACGAAAGATTCTGGAAGTAAACCTCTAGCGCTTCAGTCACCAACTGAGTCATCGGCTTACCTTGGCTTTCTGCTACTTCCTTCAACTTACTATAAACCTCTTCTTTCAAATTGACCCGATGGCGCGATTTGTTTGCACCATTAGCTGTTTGCGGTTCGTAGCTAGCAGTAAATTCGCGGATGGCATCAAAACCAACGCGATCGCAAAAATCACCAAAGCTTTCCTTTGATTTCCGAGATTTCTTAAAGTAAACAAAAATCGGCTCTAAAAAGGTTTCCAAGTCATTATGGTGCAGCTTTTCTGTGTAAGGTTGTGCCAGTCGAGTCTGATTTGGCGAACCTCCTAACCATAGCTGGTAAGATTCTGGAGCGCTACCGACAAAAGCCAATTCTGCCAAGTAAGGACGAGCGCAGCCATTGGGGCATCCTGTCATCCTTACCACAAAATGTTCTTTTTGTAAACCTAGTTTATCCAACAGAGCGCGAATCCGCTCCAAAATACTCGGTATTGCGCGTTCTGATTCTGTGATTGCCAAGCCGCAAGTGGGTAAAGCCGGGCAAGCCATTGCATACCGCACTAAAGGTTCGATTTTACTAGGGTCGTCTCCGACCCCGTAACGACTGAGAATGTCTTGAATAGCTTCCTTGCTACCTGGTTCGATATCGTAAAAAATCAGATTGTGGTTGGCTGTCAGGCGGATGTGTAAGTTGAACTGTTCAACAATTTCCCGCAAAGCAGTTTTCAGTTGCAACGAACCTTCATCTTTGACTCGACCATTGTCAATGGAAATTCCTAAGAATAGCTTGCCATCACCTTGTTCATTCCAGCCGAGGAAGTCGTGAAATTTAAACTCTGGCAGTGGTTTGAAGGCTTCAATTGCTTTACCAAAATATTCTTCAACTTGGGTGCGGAATTTATCTACGCCCCAATCGTTGATTAAATATTTTAATCTGGCATGACGACGGTCGGTGCGATCGCCATAATCTCTCTGGGTAGCAACAATCGCTTTCACTATGTCGTAAACGTCATCTTTCGCCACATAACCGATGGGGTCTGCTAACCTAGCGAAAGTTTCTTCTTTACCGTGGGTTCTACCTAAACCACCACCAGCAAAAATATTAAATCCTTCCAATTGTTTCTTTTTATTGGTAATTACTACCAACGTCAAGTCTTGGGAATACAAATCTACTGAATTATCCCCTGGCACAGTCACGCAAATTTTGAACTTGCGCGGCATATAGTGCGTGCCATAAATCGGTTCTTCGTTGTCATGGATAATTGTGCCATTCCCATTTCTCTGTCGTGCTGCTTTCACCTCTGGGTCTTCTTCAGCACTAATTGCTTTTTCCCCATCTAACCAAATTTCGTAATAAGCACCCGTTTGTGCTGACAACAAATCAGCAATATTCTGGGCATAGTCCCAAGCATACTGATACTCTGGACGATTCTTAAAGGGGGCTGGTGGTGCCATCACATTTCGATTAATGTCGCCGCAAGCTCCTAAAGTTGAACCCAGGTTGTTGACAATGGTGGCAATTGCTGATTTAAGATTTTTCTTTAAAATACCGTGCAGTTGGAAACCTTGACGGGTAGTTGCTCGTAACGTGTGGTTGCCATACTCATCAGCGATTTTATCTAAAGCCAGATACAGCTGCGGCGGTACTAAACCACCCGGATTTTTTGTCCGCAGCATAAACTGGTAATCTTTTTCCTGTCCCTTGGTGCGGTTGTCACGGTTATCCTGCTGGTAAGAACCGTGAAACTTCAAAAGCTGTACCGCATTTTCAGTAAAATGGGTAGTGTCTTGAAGGATCTCAGTTGCTACAGGTTCACGCAAAAAATTACTATTTTCCTTGATCCCTTCTACTTTGGAAGGCTTGCGGCTAGCGATGGGGGAAGGAGCAGATTTAACCATTAGACTTGTATAGTATTCTCAATAAAGCATTAGTAGACGCCGAATCAGCACCCTTCGACTACTTGATCCCCGGTAATCCGGCCGGAATAATGAGGAATATTTTAATTTTATCACGGCAAAAGCTGGCTTTGTCAGTGATGTAATACTTAACAAAACCAGCTTTTTGGAGTAGTGAGTAAAGAAGTGCTGAGTCCTAAGTACTAAGTAAAGTATAAACTGACTGAGGACTCAATAATCTTTTATTTGAAGCGATAACCAATACCACCATTGATGCTAACAGCAGAAGCATCGCTATTTTGATAAGCACCAAGTCCGACTTTGGCATTAGTGTAGACGAGGAAGTTATTAGCAACTTCCGATTCAACGCCAGCACCTACAACTACAGAATCTTTGTTACCTATAGGAGTTGGTGAGCCATCTTTCTCTACAAAAGAATAACCACCAGTTAAATAGGCGTTAGTTCTATTAGCAATAGGCACATCCACAGAAAGTTCTGGAATTATGGCACTTGTTTTATCACTCCAGAGGACATTACCGCGTGCAGAAAACGGCGTAGTTCCTAATTTCACGCGACCTGTGACATTACCACCAAATGTGGCATCATCGTTGATACCTTGTCCGCCACTGGTAACGCCAGCTGCAACACCAGCACCAACATAACTAGCATCAGTACCCTTTTTAGTTTCAGCAGAAGCTTGACCAGCTGATAGGACAAAAGGAGAAACTATTAAGGAAGACAATGCAGAAATTGTCACGAAAGACTTGAGTAAGCGTTTCATAATTTTTACCAAATTTTGTATTTTTTACTTGTATATTCCAAGTCGAAAATAAAGTGACAATGTTCCAAATGATTCCCAGCTTTTATTAAATGACTGTTGTTATTAATGCATAAAGCTTACAGTACAACTATCCCTTCAATTGAAAAATAAGCTGTTATAATTACATCTCAATGTCTTTCAATTCTGGCTGTTTGTTCCCCTGATAGACGCTTTTAAAACTGTCACAATATTTGGAACTAAAACTAAGTCGGGATATGGTAAATAAAATACCCGATTAATAATTTTTGCCGAGCTTTTCAAAGATGATGAAAAAGTAGGCTGTAACATCTGTTGCAACAAGCTATAGAGGAAATCTATAAAGTTAATTTTGAGCAATTCTCGTGGAGATTGAATAATGCTAACCGCTGCAAAAACGTTGTCTGGTTTGATGGGTTTATGTGTCGGTGATGCGTTGGGTGTGCCAGTAGAGTTTACTAGTCGCGCTGAACGAGTAAAATCTCCAGTAACAACGATGTTGGGTTATGGCACATGGAATCAACCACCAGGAACTTGGTCAGATGATAGTTCCTTAAGCTTTTGCTTGGCAGAGTGCCTTTGCAGGGGGTATTCGTTGGATGCTATAGCCAATTCCTTCTGGCGCTGGTACAAGGAGGCTTACTGGACTCCCCGTGGCGATGTCTTTGATATTGGTCAAACTACCCACACAGCAATTATGCGGCTCAAGCAGGGAGTTGTTCCCCATCAGGCAGGTGGTAAGGTTGAAAATAGTAATGGCAATGGTTCGTTGATGAGAATCTTGCCAATGGCTTATTGTCATAGAAACTTCACTTTAGGCGAATTGCTGGCGCGGGTGCATGATGTTTCCGCGATTACCCATGCTCATGCGCGATCGCAAATGGCCTGTGGGATTTATATTAGTATTGCAGTGGCGCTCTTGGAAGGGGCTGACCTGCAAACAGCTTATTTACAAGGATTACAAGATATCCAAACAATTTATTCTGTGCGAGAATTTCTGTTAGAGAAGCCGCATTTTGGCAGAGTTTTTAGTGGTGAGATTGCCAAGATACCAGTAGAAGAGATTAATTCTGGTGGCTATGTGATTGATACCTTGGAGTCATCTCTGTGGTGTTTATTGAATAGCTCGTCTTATTCTGAAGCGGTACTGAAAGCTGTCAACTTAGGCGGAGATACCGATACTACCGCAGCCGTCACTGGTGGATTAGCGGGAATTTACTACGGCGTAGAAAATATTCCTAAACAATGGATGAACCAAATTGCTCGTAGACAGGACATTATCTACTTGGCAGAGCGTTTTGCAAGGGCTGTTTACAGTTAGTTTTTAGTTAAAAATTATACCAAGTATTTAAACAGCGGCTTTTCGCAAGTAAAATCAGTGGTAGAAAAGTTTCATACTGGTTGAACAATGCTAACCGCTGCAAAAACGTTGTCTGGTTTGATGGGTTTATGTGTTGGTGATGCATTGGGTGTACCAGTGGAGTTCACCAGCCGCGCTGAACGAGTAAAATCTCCAGTCACATCGATGCTGGGTTATGGAACTTGGGATGTTCCTGCTGGTACGTGGTCAGATGATAGTTCGCTGACCTTTTGTTTGGCAGAATGTCTTTGTGAGGGATTTTCGCTGGATGCGATTGCTAATTCCTTCTGGCGCTGGTATCACGAAAGTTATTGGACTGCTCAAGGCGAAGTATTTGATATCGGTAACACCACATTTTTAGCAATTGTGAACTGGAAACAAGGAACTCCACCCGTGAAAGCAGGTGGTAGTAGTGAGAATAGTAATGGCAATGGTTCTTTGATGAGAATCTTGCCGATGGCTTATTGTCACAAAAGTTTATCTCTGGATGAATTGATTGCACGGGTACATCAAGTTTCTTCCATTACCCACGCTCATCTCCGTTCTCAAATAGCCTGTGGCATTTATATTAGTATTGCAGTGGCGCTCTTGGAAGGAGCTGACCCCCAAACAGCTTATTTACAAGGATTGCAAGATATTCAAACAATTTATTCTGTGCGGGAATTTTTGTTAGAGAAGCCGCATTTTGGCAGAGTTTTCAGTGGTGAGATTGCCAAGATACCAGTAGAAGAGATTAATTCTGGTGGCTATGTGATTGATACCTTAGAATCATCCTTATGGTGTTTATTAAATAGCTCGTCTTATTCTGAAGCGGTACTGAAAGCTGTCAACTTAGGCGGAGATACAGATACCACCGCTGCTGTCACTGGTGGGTTGGCCGGAATTTATTACGGAGTGGAAAATATTCCTCAAAAATGGCTCAACCAGATTGCTCGTAAGCAGGACATTATTAACTTGGCAACTCGTTTTGAAGCAGCTGTTTACGCTTAAAGTCAGTAGTTGAGAGTAAAGAGTGAGGAGTTATGAAAATCTTAAATCTTCACTCTTTACTTTTAACTTGCTGAGAAATCCACTGCAAGTAGGCTTGAGAACTGGCAACAATTGGTAAAGCAATAATTTCTGGCACTTCATAGGAGTGCAGTTCCTTAATTTTGGCCTCCATTGCCGGAAATTGCGCCAAATCAGTTTTAATCAGTAATTGCCATTCTTGCTCTTTATGCAGTTCTCCTTGCCAAGTGTAAATTGAGTGGATTGGTAATAGACTCACACAAGCAGCGAGTTTAGCTTCCACAAGGGCATTTGCAATTGCTTCTGCCTCCTGTATGTTGCCAGCTGTCACCAATACCACACCATAGTCAGCAGGTGTCTCCATGACCTCTAAACCGTCGTAGACAAGGAATAGACCTGACCATCAATTAGCAATCGTGTGATGCCCTTAGCTTCCAAATGAGTACGAGCCTTATGGAGCATTTTACTATCTGGAACCTTAATCACGCGATCGCGCTTGGTAGAAAAACGCTTGGCGACGCGATGGTTATCAAACACCGGCAGAGTTCTTTGCTGGGTTTCCAGGCTGGGAATTTGTCCCAAGTCACCAAAGTCCTTCAGAGGACGGGTAATTAATTCTGAGGAACGGTCAATTACCAAATAGCAAGTTTTGGGCAAATTGGCTATCGACAGTGGTAAAACTTCAACTGATGCTTCACCTGGTCTGCGTTTTGTGACTAAAGGTCTTTGGTCATCCAGGTCATCGTCATCAAAGTCTTCTTCCTCAAAGTCGTCATCCTCTAAATCATCATCTTCTAAATCCTCTAAATCCTCTGATTCGTCGAGCAAATCTTCGCCCAGCATGTGCGCAATGACGGCCGCTCCTGGATGTTCATTCTTGAGCGGTGGGATAGGAATGCTGACTATCTCCGGCGGTTTTGGCTCTGGAGTTTCTAATTTCTCTGTAACTCGGAGTTTGGGTTTTTCCGCAGCCGAGGGGCGTCGCCGCACCCGTCTACTAGCGGCGATTGACTCCGCCGTTTCCTCTGAGTACAGTTCCTGCTCTACACGAATTATCTTACGTGGCTGTGGCTCAACCTTTGGCAATTCCAAGGGTTGGCTTTCACTAGGTGGAACTTCTATGTCCGGCTCTGGTTGACTCAGCAGCGGTAACTGCTCGTAGCTTACCTGTGCCCTTCCCTCAGGAGTTCTCGCAGCCCGCTTTAAAGAGACTAAGTATTCATACTCATCCTCTGGCAAAGTGCTTTTGAGTAGGCGACTAATTGTCGAGTTACTCACACCATAGCGGTCTGCCAAAGTTGAGGTTGTTTCGGCAGTCTCTCGATATAACTTCAGAATTTCTTGCTTGTCAGAGTCTGTTAATTTTCTCACGGTAGATACCAAAAATCCTTACTTAAGCTCGTTTCCGTCCGCTGGTACGCCGCGTTCGTCTTAGTGATGCGTCATATTCTAAGACAGCGCCCATGCCAAATAACACTCCACTAAACACCCAAAACACTTCTAATATCTCCCCACTTTGATAATTGGGGCCTTGGGCGTATTTAAACCACATATCTGCAATGTAGAGCGAAAAGGCGGCCGCCGCAATCATTCGCCAAGACTGGGAAACTCTTCCCCCCCAAAAGGCTAGTAGCAGAGTGGTAGCAATAATTAACAAAACTACATCGCTAACTACGTAAAACCAATTCAAAATAGCGACTAGCAGTTCTGAGGGTGTTTCCTGTTGCATAGAAATCCACCATGCCAACAAACTACCGAACACTGCAATTGCTAATACAATTAGCCACTGCCATTTTTCCAGATTGATTCGCCTGGAAGCCACAGCTAAAATCATGCCTGCGCCAAGTAATAGATAAGTCAGTACAAAAAATATATCGCCTACAGACACATCCGGTTCATCTTTTAAAACTATTTCGGTATAGCCGAAAATTATCCCCCCAACGAAATAGGAAAGCATACCTAGCCCAATTAAGAGCCAAACATTCCGGCCACTGACGATTTGCGGACTCAGCCAGTTCCTCAAGCATAAGATACTGGCACCCAAATAAGCTAAAGCTTCAAAAATATTTGTACCAATCACATACCACTCGGCCCGGCTTTCTATGCCATCGGCTCCAGGAACTTTGGCACTAAACAACAAAAAGTATAACAGTGCCAGTACGGCCCAGCCAATATTAGCTAAGACAATGTTCTGAGTAGTGAAAATTGATTTAGAAAGGAACGAATTCTCGTAAGAGTTATTCATAGGAGCAAGACTTATGTAGATGCACTCTGGCAGTATTTTGAGTTAAATGACTGTATATCTAGCAGTGTGTCTGCTAGGTAATACACAATCGGACACCAAAAGCAAGTGCCAGTGGCAGGAATTTTGTGAAAAAATTTCCATGCTACTGCCATAGTTTACCTAGTGGCGATTGATTTAGCCAAGTGATAAACAGCGATCGCTCGGCTTCTGGCATATCTTCTAGCTTATAAATTACTTGTTTGGTAAAATTAGCATTGCCAAAATAGGCTTTTCCTAATCTATGCAGTTCTTGTAACAGGATAACTACATGATTTTCTTGCCAATCAGGTATTTTGGCTGTTGGCAAAGGATTAGTAGATACCAGATATTTCACTGCTTCTAGGGAAGATGCTTGAGGAAATTGTTTTTGCTTGAACACCTCCGCAATATCTTTTTCAAATAATGCAGCTTGTCTAGCACCTAAAAATTCTTCAATGTCGATAGCAACACCCTGCAACAGCAAAATACCGGCTTGGATTAAAATCGCCGTTTTGCCATGACCACCTGTGTCACTATCCAGTTGCTCTAAACGGATTTTACCCCAAACACTAAAGCGTTCCGGTTCCTCCAGCAAAACACAGGCTTTACCTCGGTTATCCGTTAATTCTCTCCATAAGGCTCTAGCTTCTTCCTCTTGACTAGCTTTGAAAACACTAATCAAGCGGAAAGTCTGCCCTTGATAACTGAGAATCGGCACCTGCTGATCCTTTTTTGGGTGCTGAATGCTTGATATTTCAACATCCTGCCGTTTGAGAATAAACATGGCACTAGCAAATAACTCCTCACAGGGGCACTCTTAATATGGAATATATAATGGCATTTGGCAGTATCGCCAAGGCTGAAATTACCTAGCATACTGTGGAAATGAGCCTAGCGATCGCCAGATCCTTCCCGAAGGTAGCCGCCCAGAGGACGTTAGCGCTAACGGGCAAATAACCCCTTGACAACACAATATATCTAAACCAATACCCCATCTGTTTCGTTTTCGGTGTAGATTGCACTAACTAGCGACTAGCATCTTAGCCTTGCTAGTAGTAAATCTGCAATTTTTGATTGCTTCTTGGTAGGTGAAGACGATATAATAGTGTAGGTGACTCCTTCGGGAGCCATTATTTTGTTTTGGGCGCGTAGCTCAGTGGATAGAGCAATTGCCTTCTAAGCAATCGGTCGCAGGTTCGAGCCCTGCCGCGCTCGTTTTAACTCAATATGAACCCTCAAGGGGTGTGAAGTGATATGATGATTTCCACATTGAGGGTTCGTTATTGTTGCATCATACCAAGAACAAAGGCGATATTGCTGCTACGAAAGCGATCGCGGATCTAACGCTTAAAGGATACTTGATTCTGACACCACTTGTTTGTGAGCATTTACCTTTCGATTTTGTTGCTTACAAAGACGATAAATTTTACAAAATCCAAGCTAAATACGCGGGAGATAATAGAGTAGTCAATAAAACTATTTGGGTAGATAAAAACGGGACTCATCAGAAGAAGTACAAAGTAAATGACTTTGACTTTTATGCTGTTTATCTGTCTGACATAGATAAAGTTGTTTATCCATCAGTTCACTTTAATGGTTGCTACATAACTACCCAGATACCTAATTCAGCTACACCGTTTTACTGGTGGGAGGATTTTATAGACTTTACTGAAGCAGCGTCTAAGCGAACCTACAAGGAGTTTGGTGTTGATTTAACAACTAGAAAGGTTAACCCGGACTCTAGAATTCATACTAGAAAAGTTGAAAGACCATCAAAAGAAGAACTAGGAAAACTAGTTTGGGAAAAGCCAACTGCACAAATTGGGAGAGATTTTGGCGTGTCTGATAAGGCTGTAGAAAAGTGGTGTAAGGCTTATGGGGTAGAAAAGCCACCTAGAGGATATTGGATTAAGAAAGCTTATGGAAAAGTAGAAGGATAGTTAAAATCTGGTGAGGAGGAAATTTAGGGGCTAGCCATTATTAGGTTAATAAGTATGGTTTTAACAGTACCTAAATAAACCCCAGTTGACTGAATTGTAACAGAGGCTATTCTATATACTGATTAACTTTGCTCCAATCAAAATTACCTTTTGAATCCTTCAAAATAATTCCATCCACTAAACATATCTCCGCTATATGTTCCTTGATTTGGTTAGTGGATTTTTGAATTGAGTCTTTAAATACAGTAGTGTCTTCAGATAGTTTGTCTTTATCTCCACTAATATAAACATCATGTAATAACTCATAAGCATTACAGAGATTTTTAACCGCTTCCTTTCTCTTTTGCAGCATATTGTACCTATATATTTAATTTCTTCAAACGACCCAATATTTTTAAATAATATCTATTATACTCGCTATTTCAATTAGTTCAGTTCTTAATTCTTGAGCTTCCTGTTCAGTAGTTATAGGTCCCTCATTTATCTGTTCTACTTCTAAGATCCCTTTCCTAGTTTTGATTCTTAACTTTAGATCGTGAAAGGTAGTATCATTTTTTATTTTAGAAGGGTCTTCTATATCAAAGTTACAGCTAACTGGCTTACTTGTTTGAGCTACTGCTGGGTATACTAATGTGCTAGCCAGTATCATAGGTAAAATAATTTTAGTCAGTCTCATTTTTATCAGCAATGGGATTTTATACTTAAATTACCCCAATACCAGGCTGGTATATCAGTTGACTGAAAATTTGGGGGTTTTTCGCATATTTACTCAATGATTTATATAACTGAATAAAATCTCCTTTCAGAAGATGGCATAAAATGGCATACTCTACTGAAGGAGATTTTAGTTAATTGGCTGAAAGCATTGCTAAATAAAAGCCCGTGACGAGGATTGAACTCGTGACCTCACCCTTACCAAGGGTGTGCTCTACCACTGAGCCACACGGGCGAAATATGATTCCGATTTCTCAGCTAAAAGTTAAAATGCTGGGAGTTTTGATGCTTACCCAGACATTATAACTTATAACTTCGTAAGTGGTGGGCCGGGCTGGATTTGAACCAGCGTAGGCGCAAGCCAACGGATTTACAGTCCGTCTCCATTAACCACTCGGACACCGACCCGATTTGTCTCACGATTTAAAATCTTAGCACCATGTTTTATAATTAGCAAGTGGTTAGAAAAAATAACTTGCAGGTAGAGAACGCAACAAAACTGCGTCTCTACCATCGGTATAAAAAATACTGGTTACACGCTCATCTCCAGCATTCGTTGCATTGGTCGCAGTGCAGCCAGCCGAATATCCTCTGACATGGTAATTTCGGGAGTACGATTTTTCATTGCCCAGTAAAGCTTTTCTAAGGTGTTTAACCGCATAAACGGACATTCGTTACAAGCACAGTTATTCATCGGCGGTGCAGGAATAAAATGCTTGTCAGGAGCTAATTTTTGCATTTGGTGAATGATTCCCGGCTCCGTAGCAACGATAAATTCTTTGGTGGGGCTGGTTTGACAATACTTGAGTAAAGCGGCTGTGGAGCCAATAAAGCTGGCGTGGCGCAATACACTACTTTCACATTCTGGGTGTGCGATCGCCTCTGCTTCGGGATGGGCAATTTTTAACTGGACAATTTTCTTTTCCGAAAAGGTTTCATGGACAACACAGCTACCTTGCCATAGCACCAAATCTCGTCCTGTCTGTTCCATGACGTACCGCCCCAAATTCCGATCTGGGGCAAAAATAATCGGCTGTTCTTTCGGTATCTGCTGCACAATTTTCACAGCGTTGGAGCTAGTACAAATAATATCGCTCATTGCCTTGATATCAGCAGAACAGTTGATGTAAGACACCACCAAATGATTCGGATGTGCTGCTTTAAAAGCTGCAAATTCATCTGCTGGACAACTGTCTGCTAAAGAACAACCAGCATTCAAATCTGGTAAAAGTACTAATTTATCGGGATTAAGTATCTTTGCTGTTTCTGCCATGAAGTGAACACCAGCAAAGACAATTACATCCGCATTGGTTTTTTCGGCGGCTCTTGCCAGTTGTAATGAATCCCCAATAAAGTCTGCAATATCCTGAATATCTGGCTCTTGATAATAATGCGCCAGGATAACGGCGTTGAGTTCTTTTTTGAGACTCTGAATCGCGGCAAACAAATCTAGTGGTAGTTCACCCAGTTGGGTGTTTTCTCGTTGAGCTAGTGCAGTGGTAAACACAGTTTAGGGGTGCTTTATGTTGCAAATGTATGTCCTGTGGATTCAATTATAGTAGTTTTTACCAAAAATAGTGGACGGTTGATATTTTGGGGTTGTGTCCAAATCGGGCTGAGTTTCATATCCTGGAGATAGACGGCAAGGAAAGTGGCATGACCAGTCAGAAAACTCAATCGATAAACCTCAAAATTGCTGTAGTTGGAGATATTCACGACCAATGGGAAGTGGAAGATGGCGTTGCACTCAAGCATTTGGGTGTTGACTTAGTGCTGTTTGTCGGGGATTTTGGCAACGAGTCGGTGGAAGTGGTCAGAGCGATCGCATCTCTCGATATTCCCAAAGCAGCCGTGATGGGCAACCACGATGCCTGGTACACCGCCACCGAATGGGGACGTAAAAAGGCTCCTTATGACCGCTCTAAGGAAGACTGGGTACAGGAACAACTCGATTTATTAGGTTCGTCCCATGTTGGTTACGGTAAGTTGGATTTTCCCGCTTGGAATTTAACTGTAGTGGGGGGTCGTCCCTTTACTTGGGGTGGCCCAGAGTGGAAATTTGCGGAAATCTGTAAAGAACGTTACGGTGTGACGAGTTTGGAAGAATCCGCCGATCGCATCGTGAAAGCGATCAAAAGCGCCGCTTACGAGACAATTATATTTTTGGGTCACAATGGGCCTAGTGGGTTAGGCGATCGCCCCGAAGACCCCTGCGGCAAAGACTGGCACCCAATTGGCGGCGACTTTGGCGATCCAGATTTTGGCGAGGCGATTTCTCATGCCTTGACTGCTGGTAAAACCATTCCTCTGGTGACATTTGGTCACATGCACCGAGATTTACGCCATACCAAGAAGGTGCAGCGCAAACCCATCTTTAGAAGTCCAGAGGGAACAATTTACTTAAATGCGGCAAGTGTCCCCAGGATTGTGGAAAATGACAGCGAGAAGTTGCGTAACTTTTCCATTGTCACCCTAGAGGCGGGTGTGGTTTCGCAAGTTTCCCTAGTTTGGGTGGGGAATGACTTTCAGGTGGCTTCAGAGGAAATTTTGTATGAGCGATCGCGTATTGTGTCGTAGACATTCGCATCCAGTAGTGCAATCTGCGTAGATAATAGGGTATAGTATTATCTGTCAAGTTTAGTGCTAACCAACAAAAACGCCTGAATAGCGTCTGAAAGTAGGGTATGCATAAGTTTGACAGATTTACTGGAGAGGTGGCAGAGTGGTCGATTGCGTCCGACTTGAAATCGGATGAGGCTAAAACCTCCGGGAGTTCGAATCTCCCCCTCTCCGTTGAGGAATTAAAAATTGAAAATTAAAAATTAAAAATTGAAGAGGTTAGGTGGAGCTTTTGGTGGAGATGATGATGGCACCAAGAATTTTTGTTAGTTCTTCGGCTTCGGATTGGAGTTGACTAATTTTTGATTGAGGTACTATTTCGGCAGCAATCAGTAACCTTAACCAATACCGAGTTTCACGGGATTCTTTTAGTGCAATCATGAGCTTGCTGATAAAATCTGCTTTGCTTTGAGCAGCTTGTGCTTCTTCTACATTAGCTCCAATCGATGTTCCTGACCTTAATAACTGTTGAGCAAGTGTTCGCGCTACTCCTGGTTTGTCATCTAAAAACTGGCACAATTTAACTATGCGAACTGAAAAAGTAAAAGTGCGATCGCAAATATCTTTTTTCACAAATGATATTAAAAAAATAAATTATAAATTAATAATTAAATCTTTAATGATTTTATACTTGATATAAATAGTTTATTTAACAGGGTTTAATTTTTATTGGTAAAAACAGTGAATTTTCTATTTTATCTCTGACTTCACGGCTAACGTAACAATCACTATTTAGACAATCATTCAGTAATAGATTAGCGTTATAGTAATTCCATATTAATTCTATTTGTTCATCATTTAATTCTTCTCGATAACAAATTTTTCTATATTTTATAATCAACTCTCTCAGTTGATTCAACCATTTCTTTATAATTTTGTCTTCCCGTTCTATCCTCTTTTCTGGATTATCCTGAAAAGGAATTTGTTCTTTGAGTTTTTGAAGTAAGTTCTGAAATTCAGGTTCTAAGTTCAGATTAAGAGAAAGAGCATAGGTAAAACACTCTTGATAATCAGAGTCTGTCATTTCAAGAGCATCAGTGAGTGCATCATCAAAATCTATCTCTGGATCAATATAATCAGTAAAACCAAACGCTCTAGCAAATTCACCACAGGAATCTATAGCTGAGTAACTAAAAAAAAGAGCGTGTTCTAGGTAAAAGGCTCTTACTCCTGCTCCTTTATTGTTATATTTGACTGATAAAAATTTGTTATATACTGTATCTAAAATATACTGTAACTTATTATCAAAAGCTACAATTGAGTCAATTTTTGACTTCATCAAAACTAATAAATCATCTGCCTTCCGCATCATTCCAGCAGCAAGCAAAAATACTTCCTGCCAACGTATCTCTGTAATATGCTCTACCAAACTTTCCCAAGCAGAGTTAGCAACTATTTCTCTTGCAGCAAAATACTCGTGAAACGTTAAATGAGAAAAGGAATAGATACCTTTTGCTCGTTCTACTAATAACCCATGCTGTGCTTCAATAGACTTTAAAACAGCTTCACTATCGAGTTTCAATACTTCTGGATCAGTGTCAGCATTGCGTAAGTTGCGAATAAAATCAGCAATGTATGTTTCGGCAGTTTTCTGCTTAAAGAAATAGTCTTTCTGCTCAAACGTAGTTAAGCCTATTTGACTCAGTAAGTCTTCCTTACGCTGCAAAGACAGGTTTTTATAGACCTGTTCTCTCTCAATGTTGCGTTTGGCATCCCATTTTTTCAGCAATACATCTAATCCTTCTTGATAAAGTTCAGAACGGTTTGCAGGGAAATCTCCACTATCTCCAAACACCAAACACAGCAATGTCAACAGTAAGGGACTACTAGCTAGTTCTTGAATTGGTTCATTCTCCTTAAGTTTTTGAATGAATCTTTCACTTTTAACTGGATTAGTTAATTGGAACCAATTTTGAACAAAAATGGCTATTTGCTTTTCGTCAAAATCTGCCATTTCCACTTCTGTGAAACTTTCAAATGTGTATTCTTTAGCAGCAATACGACAGGTAATTACAAACTGATTGGTGTGAAACAGGTCAGAAAATTCCCGAATTTGTCGTAAAACACGGTTGGTGTCTTCCTCTCGTACTTCATCTAGCCCATCCAGCAGTACCAATCCCTTGCCCTGTTTCAACAGTTTTTCTACTATCACACTGGCATGAGTTACCCCACAGCTTGATAATTGTTCAGCAATAAATTTCAAAATATCTGGTTTTTTGGGTGCTTCTGCAAAATCTTTTAATGTAATAAACAAGGGAACTCTATTTGCTTGATATCTCCCTTCAATACACTGCATTGCTAGATATTTTAAAAAAGTGGTTTTTCCTGCTCCTGGTTTACCTAAAACCATCAACTTACTATAACGCTGTACAACCTCTAATCCTGAGACTCGTTTCTGTTTTACTCTGCTAAGTCCAAGTCGCTCAAAGTTATCATGGTCACAGCTTTGCATTAGTTCCGCAACTTTTAGCCGTCTTCGTCCTGTTATTGCCTCCAGAATATTGACATTTGTGTAAATACCTTGTTTTCCTGTTAGCTCAATTGGCTTAGGCATATCTAATACCCTCATGGTTCCGCACTTTTCTTTGATGTAGGGTTTGATTTGGTTGCGGATTTCTTGCACTAAAGTATCAATAGAATCATCTACGTCATCTGTAGTTAAGTCGCCAGAGGGTTTTTGCTGTGAGTATCTTTTGCTCAGATACTCCCGTAAGCGGCTTTCTTTAACAGGGCCATTACCAGTAATGCAAAATTTTTTGTAAATACCTGTGAGGCAAGTGCTGACGTTACTTTCAGAAATGTTTAATTCTTGAGCTACGTTGACTCGATTCTTACTATTACCGAATATTTCCAGAAAGACTTCTTTCTCTCGGTGCGACAATTCACTGTATTGCTCCAGTTGCTTAAGAAAGTCTTCTGGTATAGACATTGACCACTCCCACTATTACTTATAAGCCAGTGTAGCCAAAGTTTTTATCAAAATGTGGAGTTAAATCAGTGTAAGTCAGGCTAAGTCAAGGTAAGTCAGATAAATAACTACAAAAGAAAATTGCGACATTGAACTCAGTCAAGCTACTGAGGCAATCGCAATGCTAGAAACACTAATCCCTCTGGTTATAAATAAGTCTGTTGAAGTTGTTCTTGGAATACTGCTGGAAAAGTTTTGTAAATGGCTACTGAGTGATGCAAATATCAAAAATGCTAACAACTTTCTGAAAATGCAAATTCTTGTACTTTATCTTGATTGGGTTTTACGAAAAACATCACTAAAATCTCTGTCAGAGGAATCAGAAGAGAAGGATCAAGAAACAGGTGGGTAGTAGAGATAATGAAGCGATCGCACCCACAAACCAAAGGCGATCGCTCCCTAACCTCTCCCCCTACTGCTATCGTGCTACCATTACCAATAAATTCTTTTGGGAGGTCAATCAATGGCTACCATTCATGCGCTCAATATACCTGATGAGTTATACGAACAACTACAACACTTAGCTAAAGCTGAAAATAATTCAATTGATGCTCAAGTTATTACAATCTTGCAGAACGCTTTGCAGGCAAAAACACAGCCAACGGAAGAGGAAAGGCGAAAAAATGTCCCAAAACTCCTAGAGGAAATTAGTCGCCGTCGCCGCCGCTTGAATCCAGCAGACTTTGGATTACCTGATAGTACTGAACTAATTCGAGAAGACCGCGATAGATGAGCAATCCTCTTAGATGCGTGGTAGATACCAGTGTGTGCATCAAGTATTTTATTGCTGACCCACTAACTGCCAAAGTTAATCAACTCTTCGGTCATCTCGCCAATCCACAGACAGAAATTTTTGTTCCAGACCTTTTTTACATTGAGTGTGCTAACACGTTCTGGAAGTATGTCCGTGCAAGGATGTACACTGCTGCTGAGGTTCAGACAGATTTAGCTACTCTGAAAGCCTTTCCGTTGCGTGTTGTTTCAACAGCTGATTTGATGGCGGATGCAGTTACTATAAGCTTGAGTTATGGAACTTCTGCCTACGATGCTTCTTATGTCGCGCTTTCACAGCAGGTAGGTGCTACTTTGCTAACTCTAGACGGCAAGCTGGTAAAGGCTTTAGGCACTTCGTCTTACAATATTTCCTCGTTTAATGACTTCGAGGTTCCGCCGTTGGAGTCAATGTAGAAGCGATCGCCTTTCCTCACCATATATTTAACCCCAAAGCATTGGATGAGGCTAAACAAATCGATACAAACTTAAAATTGGGGAAATTAGATTTTTATCACCGACTTACTTAGTTGCAATAAAATTAGTTTGTAGAGTAGGCAATAATCCTACTGTTTTTTAATATTCAATTGTCAAAAATGCCTTTTACTTATAACCGCACGGTTCGCTTTCAAGATACTGATGCTGCTGGGGTAGTCTATTTTGCTAACGTTTTGGGTATTTGCCATGAAGCTTATGAAGAATCTTTAGAGGTATCAAGTATTAATCTCAAAGATTTTTTTACTAATCCTTCTGTAGCTTTCCCTATTGTTCATGCTAGTGTCGATTTTTTGCGCCCTATGTTTGGTGGGGACAAGTTACTGATTAGCTTAATTCCCCAAAAAATAGGTGTTGAGAAATTTGAAATTACTTATGAAATTACTGTGGGTGATGTGGTAGTTGCTAAGGCTATTACTCGTCATGTTTGTATTGATGCAAGTAGTAGAAGTAAGCAGGAATTAACTGATGAGATCGTTCAGTGGTTGGAGACGAACCGCAGAGACGCAGAGGACGCAGAGAGAAGAAGGTCGAGAGAGATTATGTGATAGGCTTTTGGAGGAATTCTGTGGCTATTTGTTGTAACTTTTGGCGGTTAATTTTACCTTGGGAGTTGCGGGGTAAGTTTTGCTGGGGAATCCAATATTTTGGGATTTTAAATTTGCTGAGTTTGTCTTTGAGTAGAGTTTGGATTTTTAAGGCAGAGGTATCTGATTTTTTGGGAATGTAAATTGCTGTTAAGGCTTGTCCCCACTGTTTATCTGGAATGCCAATGACACAGATATCGGCAACCATTTGAGTTGATTGTATTGCGGATTCAATCTCTGCTGGGTAAATATTTTCTCCACCTGTAATAATTTTGTCGCTGTTACGTCCGACTATATTTAAATGACCTTGTTCGTCTAAAAAACCTAAATCATCTACTTGGAAATCAATTTGGTTTTCTCTACTTTTAGGATAGTAACCAAGGGCTAAAGATTGAGCATGAATGGTGACATTTCCGATTTGATTAGAATTTAAAATCTCGCCTTGCTGATTGCGAATAGTTACTTTGGCATGGGGAAGAATTTGACCACTGCTAATTTTACCTCTCAGAAAATCATCTGGTTTAAGGGTAGCAATTTGAGAGGCGGTTTCTGTCATGCCATAGGTAGGTGCTAATCGAATACGATGAAATCTGGCTTTTTCTAATAGTTCATTCCATGCTGGCGCACCTCCTAAAAGCACAGTATTAAATTGGGATAGCCATTCAGTTAATTCTGGATTTTGCAGGAGGCGTTGTAACTGTGTTGGTACTAAAGATGTGAAAAACTCTGATTGTTTAATATTTAATATTTGACCGATTTCTACGGCTTTAAATGGTTGAATAGCTAGTTTACCTGCGGTGGTGAAAGAACGCATAAATTGCATTAAACCGCTAACGTGATGTAGCGGTAACACACAAAATGAATTGACTTGTTTGATTTGAAAGTATTCTGTAAATCCTTGTACCGATGAGATGAGAGTTTCCCAAGTGTGAATGGCAAATTTAATTTCTCCTGATGAACCACCTGTAGGAATCATGATGCTGTTGGGAATTGGGCATTGGATATTATTATTCCCATTTCCCATGCCCCATGCCCCATGCCCCATTCCCAAAATAATATCTGGTTTTACTAAATCAAAGACTTGTTGCCATTCTTGTGTCCCCCAGTCGGGGTTACAAAGAAAAACTGGACAATTAGCTGCACAAGCGGCAATAAAGCTTGCTAAAAATCGTACTGGTTCGCGTTCAGCTAAAATGATTTTTGGTGGCGTTCCACAGGCTGATAATTGTGTTAGTTCTAAGTATAATTCTTGAGATATTTGATTAAATTGATGGCTGTTGTAACCAATAAGCCAATCATCCTGAGTTAGGTTATTAAGACAGTCTAAAGGCTGTTGCATAAACTTTGAAGCCAGGTTTCTTCTTGTTCAAAAAAATGGTCAATACCAAAACCAACTGCTCTGTTGTTTCGGGATAATTCGGCTGCTAGTTGGAGTGCTGCAAGTCTAGCGATCGCAGTCTCAAATACTGATGAAAATACAGTATCAATTTGATGCTGGTGGCAAAACTTTCTCAGACGAGATGGCGATCCAACGATCCCAGGCTTGATCACAAAAATCCCTCGCCAACCTTGTTGATGACAAGCGGCGAGTTGTCCAAGTGTGGCGACAGATTCATCTAAAGCGATCGCAGTTTCATAACTCGTACTCAATTCCAACATCCCCTGAAATTTCTCAACGGGTAGTGGTTGTTCGATAAATTCAATTTCTAGGGGTAATTCTGCATTTGCCTTGAGATTGTCGCAAGTCAACAGCCATAAGTTAGCCTCTTCATAGCTGAGTCCACCGTTGGCGTCTAATCGCAGTTTGGTAAAGGCTGGTAAGGTGTGTATCAATGACTCAAAAATTTTTAGTTCATCAGCGATCGCATCCACACCAATTTTCCACTTGAACGTGCGATATCCCTGCTGCCATAAAGTTTCCCATTGATTTAAAGCCGCTTCACCAGATGGTAATAAGGCACTGTAGAAGAGTGAGGAGTTAGGAGTTATAAAATTATCTCCCCCACTTCCCATCTCCCACGCTGACTCAAAGCCAAATTGACAAGCAGGTAACTCATCTGGGATGGAGAAAATTATCTCGTCTGTGATTTCTCCTGGGAGTTGACGACAAAAATTTAAGGCTTGTTCTAGGGTTTCGGAACCGAACCAACTAATAGGGGCGATTTCTCCCCAGCCGACTTTGAGAGTTTCATCGGTGAGACGCAGGATAATACCTTCACGAATATCCCACTTACCGTGATTGGTGGTAAGCGATCGCAAAAATCTTCGCTGATAGGGACGAAATTTAAATTGATAACGCATCAATTAGTAATTGCTAAAGCATAAATCCCAAGCCGAACAACGAGCAAGCCCAGAAATGCACAGCTACGGCGATGAATTTACAGTTACTAACTTTGTCCGGCTGGTTGTGATTTTCTTGAACGTGGCGGCATAATTTGACAGCAAAGGGTAAACTCACCCAACTTAGCAATGTCCAAGCTGGAAAAATCCCCAATAGCACAAATAGCAAGGTGAGGGGATAAATGCTAGCAGTGAACCAAACTAAGAGTTGGGCCCCTTTTTGGGTTCCGAGACGGACGATAGGCGATCGCTTACCTGCGGCGATGTCATCCTTAACTTGGTGAAAGTGTGAGCAAAACAAAATTAAGGTTGTGGCAATCCCGACAATTACTGAAGCTGCTAAACTTGTCATTGACCAAGTTTGGGTTTGGCTGTAGTAAGCTGCCTCCACTGCTAAAGGGCCAAAGGCAAAAAAGCAAATAATCTCGCCTAAACCCTGATATCCTAAGCGAAAGGGAGGGCCTTGGTACGTATAGCCTAAACCGCAGCAAAGTAGTATTATACCGATAACAGTTAGGTCATGTTGCCAAAAGGCGATCGCTAGTATGCCCAGCAACCCCAAACCTAAACACAAATTTCCTATCCAAAATATCAATGGCTTATTGCCTGTTAAGTTCACCAGAGAATGATGCTTATTTTGGTCAATACCTGTTTCGGAATCAAACACGTCATTACTGATATTTTCCCAGGCAAGAATTAAGATTGCCGCAGCTACAAAAGTAGAAAATACTACACCATTGAAAATTTTAGTTTCGGCAAATGCCACTGCTGTTCCTACCCAAATGGGCATAATGGCAACGCTGTACATTGGCGGTTTAATCGCTGCCATCCATAACTTAGTGTTGGGATATAAAATTTGCTTGGTAGTCATCAGCTGTGATTAATTAAATTACCAGAATATTTACTCGCACTTTAGATTTTATGATTTAAAGAGACGATTAGATATGGGTGATATATAAACAACTGTCACTTTTACTATGGCTTCTTAACCTTGTGTTGTTAACACTCACCTTCACGTTGCAGTCTCAGGCTGAAACTGTCTTATCATAGTCTGAGAACACCACAAATAAGGCAAACCCTACGCTGGTGAAATAGCAACTTAATATGTTACCTATAAAAATACGACCACGATTAATTACACTTTAGGAAGTTAACTTAAAAAAAATTTACTATCGTTAAATCCATGACAGTTTCACCATGTCGTAGCAACTTCTTTGTCAAGCACAAAGATTTATATCAATTTCTGGTAGCGGTGCAAGAAAAGTGCGTCAAAAATAATTGCAGACAAATTGTCAGTGTCTCCCAAGAAATTGATTTAGTTGACCCTTTACTTGTATTAGATAAACTTACACAAGCAAATGAAATAAATTTTTACTTTGAGGATAGAAGTAAAGGAGAAGCGATCGCAGCAATTGATGCTGTAGCAAAATTACAGATTGATGGCTCAGACCGTTTTAATCAAGCAGAATATTTTATCAAATCTTGTCTAAAAAATATAATTAATTTTGGTAACGCAAACCAACCTTTTTCTGGGCCTCACTTTTTTTGTTATTTCAGCTTTTTTGATAAAAATGCCCAAGTAGATTATCCATTTCCATCTGCTACCATTTTTCTTCCACGTTGGCAAGTAGCCGTAAAAAATCAGCGTTGCATATTTGTAACAAATATAATTATCAATCCAAATGTAAATATTGAAAGATGGTTGGAGAAAATCCAAAATAAAATTGAATTTATCCAAACTTTAGAAAATTACTCTACTAATATTGATTATTTTCCTACAAACTTATATAAAAAATCTGTCACCAACTCTGCCCAATTTAAACGTTCAGTAGTATCTGTTTTGGAAAAAATTCAGTCTACTCATTTAAGTAAAATTGTCCTAGCAGATATATTAGATGTAAAATCAAGTAACCACTTTAGCTTAGTTAAATCCTTAAATAATCTTAGAAAAAACCATCCTAATTGTTATATCTTTTCTATAAGTAATGGCAAAGGACAAAATTTTATTGGTGCAAGTCCAGAAAGATTAATTAGTATTAATAATCAACAGTTGATCACTGATGCTTTAGCTGGTTCTGCACCACGAGGTAAAACCCCTGCTGAAGATGCAGCTAATGCCAATCGCTTACTAAATAGTGAAAAAGAAAAGCACGAACATTCGCTAGTGCTTGATTTCATTACACAACGCCTATGCCAGTTAGGTTTATTACCGCAAATATTAGCACCACGACTGCGACAATTATCGAATATCCAGCATTTATGGACACCAATCAGTGCTATGGTTCCCGCTGACATACACCCATTAAAGATTGTCGGACAATTGCATCCTACGCCAGCCGTTGCAGGTGCAGCCCAAGATGTAGCTTGTGCCGAAATTCGTCGTTATGAAAGCTTCGAGAGGGGTTTGTATGCTGCACCTTTAGGTTGGATAGATTCTGAAGGGAACTGCGAGTTTATTGTGGGAATTCGTTCAGCATTGATTGATGGCGATCGCGCGAGATTGTATGCTGGTGCTGGTATCGTGGCTGGCTCCGATCCTGACAAAGAGTTTGCAGAGGTGCAACTTAAGCTTCAAGCATTACTGAAAGCCTTAGTTTAAAGTTAATTACTAATCTTGTATGCCAGCTAAAGATATTTACTATCTATGTGAGTTGATTTTTATCATGCTTCCGAGTTGTAGGCTTCATTCAGTTTGGTGGCTGACTCTTCTAATAAACGTTGTTCATGAGCATTTCTTGGTAACACCAGTTGGCGCTCAATACCTTGGGAGCCAATGATACATGGAAGTCCAAGAACAACTTCACTGCCAACTCCATAGTTAGAATCTGCTCTCACCGATACTGGAAATATCTGCTTTTCATCTCGCAGGATGGTATCAACTAACTGACAAACTACTATTGATATACCATAGCTAGTATTTCCTTTACGTTCAGAAATGTTATAACCTCGCTTACGGGTTAACTCTGCGTACTCTTGCTGAATTTGTTCCAGCGTTGCTCCTTGTGGTATGGGAAATTCAGCTAACAAAATTCCCCCAATAAATGCACTAGACCAAACGACAAATTCACTGTCTCCATGCTCTCCAATCACATAAACACGAACGTCTTGTTTACTAACATTCAATCGCTTACCAAGTTGATATCTCAGTCTAGCAGTATCAAGAACGGTTCCTGAACCGAAAATTAGATTTTCTGCTCTAGTGGAACAGTCGATCGCAATCCGTGTTAGTACATCCACTGGATTGCTAACGATAAGTATGATTGAATTCGGTGCAACTCGATCCAATTCTTTTATTGTTGAACGCATTATCTGTGCATTGTCGCTCAACGTATCTAATCGGCTTTGTCCTTCTTTTTGCTGCACCCCAACAGTCACGACAATAATATCAGAATCTGCTAAATCTTCATACTGATTTGATGGTGTAATTTCCATGTCTTTAAGTAGGGGAATGGTGTCTTCAATATCCCATGCTTGCCCCTCAGCTTTTGATAAAGTTCGGTCAAAAAGGACGACTGTTACACATTTACCAAGTAGCACTAAATCATTTGCTACATTTGCACCCACATTACCCGCACCAATAATACCGACCTTGGATATTTTGCTACTCATGTCAAATCTGCTTTTTTGTAACTAGCCTAATAGGTTAATGTTAACTCTAGAATTAACCCTTTCGAGTCAAGATTCTTGAAGCGATCGCTTGTCTCAAAGATTTAATATGTTGATGCAAGACAGAATTGATGAGTGTTTTGTGTTCGACACTCTGAAATTGAAACCAAGCTATCATATCTGGAATAATAGGAATTAAGTTATGTGCTTGAATTGCTGGCGATCTCAACATTATTTTCTCCAAAAACTCATCGTTGAATAATGGAATATTCAGAATAATAAATGTCGTCATCTGACCTCAATCCTAAAGCTTCCCAATTAAAAATTTTGACAACTTAGAGAAACTATTAATATAAAATATATACCGATTTATCTAGTCTATTTATAGTGAGACTCATTGATGCAATTGCCTCATCATATTCTGTATAGAAAATACAAGTAAGCCACCCAATATCAAAATAAATGTATTACTAATCAACCCCAAAATATTAAAGCCGTTATAAACATTGAACTTAGCTGCTGATGAGACTAATTTTTGTAAATTGGGAAAAAAAAATGCTAAAGATACAATTACAGCGGGAGTAACACAAACTATAATTACATCCTGGAAAACTGTAACTTTGTTTAAATTCGCTCTGAGAATGACGCAAATAGCTGCAAATGAAATTTGTACGATAAAAGGAATAAGATAACCAACAATAGACCAAGGATTGATTAATAATTCACTAACTGTTCCCCATAAATTAGTAAATATCCTGATAAAGGAGGCTAAAAATATTAAGTGAATATGCATCATTACATAGAATATAATCGTAAATTCGTAAAATATGCATAAACTTATACAAAGCAGTAATCCGATTGAAAAATCTAAAAGCAATGCTTCAGTCATGAGTTTTTTTAAATGACGATCGATGGCATGTCCTAATTAAAACTTTTGATAACTCAAATAAACTATTAACATAAAAAATACACCGATTTATCCGGTGTATTTCTAGCGTTACTAGAGCATATACTTTTGATGATATTTTACACTAAATCCTGATGAGTAAAAGCTTTAGCATTCGCCCCGGTGTAAGTAGCTACAATATGACCATCACCAGTCATTTGATATTTGTATGTCACTAATCCTTCTAAACCAACAGGGCCGCGGGGAGGCATTTGTTGCGTACTAATTCCTACTTCTGCGCCGAAACCATAGCGGAAGCCATCAGCAAATCGGGTAGAGCAATTGTGGAATATATTCGCTGAATTTACCAATCCAAAGAAAGTTTCAACAGACACTGAATCTTCAGAGATAATGGCATCGGTATGACGAGAACCATATTCGTTAATATGTGCGATCGCATCTTCTATAGAGTCTACAATCTTTATTGACAAAATATAATCGCTATATTCTGTTTCCCAGTCAGTTTCTGTTGCAGTTACAATGTTAGGCAAAATTTTCAAGGTGCGTTTATCGCCTCTTAATTCCACATGGCGTTCTTGCAAAGCCTCAGCAACTTTTGGCAAAAATTCTGTAGCAATTGATTGATGAACTAGCAAAGTTTCAATTGCATTACAAACAGCAGGATATTGTGCTTTAGCATCGACAGTAATCGGAACTGCTTTAGAAATATCGGCGGCTTTATCTATATAAAGATGACAAATCCCATCAGCGTGACCTAGTACCGGAATACGAGTATTTTCCTGCACAAATCTGACAAAGGAATTAGAACCTCTAGGAATAATTAAATCTACATATTTATCTAACTTCAAAAGTTCTAGAGTTTCTTCTCTAGTTGTGAGCAACTGCACTGCATCTGGATTAACAGCAGTTTGCGATAATCCCTGTTTAATTGCCTTAACTATCGCTTCACAAGAACGTACAGCTTCCTTTCCACATTTGAGGATTACACCATTTCCTGATTTGATTGCTAAAGAAACAATTTGAATCGCCGCTTCTGGACGGGCTTCAAAAATAATCCCCAAAACGCCTAAAGGACAAGTAATTCGCTTGAGAATTAAGCCAGTGTCAAGTTCGCGGTGAATCTGCACTTTACCAATTGGATCGGCTAGCTTACCAACATCTCGTACCCCAGCGATCGCATCTCTTAATTTATGTTCATCCAACTGCAAGCGCTTATACAGTGGTTGGGAAATTCCTTCGGCGCTAGCAGCTTTACAATCAGCAATATTTGCTTGTAAAATTTCATCTCTAGCTGATTCTAAAGCTTGAGCGATCGCCTCAATCGCCTGATTTTTTGCTTCAGTGGAGAGAATCGCTAGCTTACTTGCAGCTTGGCGGGTTTGCCCAGCGATCGCAATTAGGGGAGAAGCTATATCAAAAATAGTCATAGTACAAATCTTTACCTTTTCCTCATCTTATCAATCTCAGGTTATGTTCATCATTCGTCTTCCTCCAATCGGGTGAACCATTTGGGTAATCAGTAATTACTCTAATCGGGTGAAGTAAGACTGGGTTCAAAACATTTATTCTCTAAATATCAAACACGGACAAAAAGTACTAAGTTTACCGCAAGCAAAAATATTATAAGTATTATTACAGGTTTTATTTGAAAGTCCTAAACATGATTTATGCGTTCCCCAGGCTAGAGAGACATAGTAATGTATGTTTCTCTAGTCTTTTACTTAAGTAAATATTTTATACTGTTATTATTTAAATTTTTACGAAATTGCAGTGACGATCGCTGGATCTATTGAGTATTGATAGATCAAATACCACTCCTTTAGTAGGGAGATCCTATGTCATTGCAATCTGCATTAGATGCTTTAAACCAAAAACGTTATCAAGAAGCGGTTGAATTACTCGAACAATTCTGCCGCGATTCTGTTGAACACAATTCCTCAGATTATCTTTCAGCACAGATGTGGCTGATGAAAGCTTATCAAGCCACAGGCGAAAGCGAAAAAGCCAAGGCCTTGTGTCAAAAGTTAATCATGAGTGAAAATCCACAGGCTCGCAGTTGGGCAGAACAAGCTAGTCAATCCTTCCGCCAAACGCCACCTAAAGCTAGCCAAAAAGCTGGTCGTGCCGTTACCACTGGGATGAAATTAGCAATGGGGGGAGTGGGTGGTAGTTTGGCGTTAGCTTCTGGTGTCACCATGACCTTGCTGTTTGGCATGGTGTTGGCTTTAGGTTTGAGCATAGTATTTATTTTGGGTAACAATAATCCACTCCAAGGATTAGCGATCGCTATTGGTATTACCCTAGTTTTTAATATCGCCGCCTTTTTCATATCTCCATTCATGGTAGAGTCGATGCCCGGTATTATCCGGGGCACCTCTCTGTTAAATCTGGGCGT